>JBIOID010000006.1:0-19753 GCA_044449585.1 Candidatus Limnocylindrales bacterium | reverse complement strand
TTGCGCGGCATCGGCTGCCGTCGCCACCGCCCGACCGAAGATCAGGACGACCCACAGCACCAGCACCGTGCCCAGCAGGAACGCCACGCTGCGCTTCGTCAGCCCCGGCACCGGTGGCCCGACCAGCGGCTGCGGCGCGGGCCCCACGGCCGGGGCCCCGCCGCGGCGCGCACCGCGCGGGCGATCGGGCGGCGCGGCGGCCTCCGGTCCGCTCACCGGGTCGATGCTAGCTGCGCGTGGGAGGCTCGTCAACCGCGACAACCCCGCGCGGCCGGATGCATCGATGAAGCGGGCGGCCGCCCCGGGGCCACGCTTGACCGAACGGCCGCGGCTGGTACACTGCCCGCCGAATAGAACATCCGTACCAATGGTGACGCCATGCGGCTGTATGCGCCGGCGCCCGTGGACGCCGTCCTTGACGCCATCCTGGCCGCGCCCGGCGTGGCCGGCACGGTCGTGGCCGACGAGACACGACCGGCTCGTGCGGCCCTGGAGGCGCCCCTCCCCGACTGGCTCGACGACCGCCTGCGCCACGGCCTCGCGCGGCTCGGCCTGACCTCGCTGTACACCCACCAGGCCGCCGCCCTGGACGTCCTGCACGCCGGCGGCGACGTGATGATCGTGACGCCCACGGCGTCGGGCAAGTCGCTGTGCTACCACCTGCCGGTCCTGCAGGCGGTGGCGGAGGACCCGGCGGCGCGCGCGCTCTACCTCTTCCCCACGAAGGCGCTCAGCCAGGACCAGCTGGTCGCCCTGGAGGCGCTCGCGGCGGGCGCCGAGCTCGAGCTGGCCGCGTCGGTCTACGACGGCGACACGCCGGCACCGGTGCGCGCCATGGTGCGCACCGCCGGTCAGGTCGTGCTGACCAACCCGGACATGCTCCACGCGGCGATCCTGCCGCACCACACCAAATGGTTCCAGCTCTTCGAGCAGCTGCGCTACGTCGTGGTCGACGAGGCGCACCTCTACCGCGGCGTCTTCGGCAGCCACGTGGCCAACGTGCTCCGCCGCCTGTACCGCCTGTGCGCCCACTACGGAAGCCACCCACAGCTGATCCTGTGCTCGGCCACCATCGGTCGACCGGAGGCGCTGGCGGCCGCCCTGACCGGGCGCCAGCTGACGGTCATCGACCGATCGGGCGCGCCCACCGGTGCGCGGCGGGTGGTCCTCCTCGATCCCCCGCTGGTCGATGCGCGCCTGGGCATCCGCGCCGGCACCTACGAGCTGGTCGAGCGCATCGCCCTGGCCTTCCTGCGGGCGGAACGGCAGACCATCGTGTTCAGCCGCTCGCGCACCGGCGTGGAGGTCCTGCTGACCCACCTGCGCGAGGCCCTGCGCGAAGGGCGTGGACCGCGTGAGCGGTTGCGCGGCTACCGCGGCGGCTACCTGCCCAGCGAGCGCCGGGCGATCGAGGCGGGCCTGCGCGATGGTGGCGTGCTCGGCGTGGTCAGTACGAACGCCCTGGAGCTGGGCCTCGATATCGGCCGCCTGGATGCGGCCGTGCTGGCGGGCTACCCCGGGTCCGTGGCCGCCACGTGGCAGCAGATGGGCCGCGCGGGTCGCCGTCAGGAGCCGTCGGTGGCGGTCATGGTCGCCTCCAGCAGCCCGCTCGACCAATACATCGCGAGCCACCCCGAGTACCTCCTCGCCGGCTCACCCGAGGAAGCCCGCCTGGACCCCGACAACCTGCACGTGTTGCTGGCTCATCTGCGGGCGGCCACCTTCGAGCTGCCCTTCGAGGCCGGTGAACGGTTCGGTGACGCGCCGGCCGACGACCTGCTGGCCTTCCTGGCGGAGGAAGGGCATGTGCGGCGGGCCGACGACGGGCGCTGGTACTGGGCGAGCGAGAACTTCCCGGCCTCGGAGATCTCGCTGCGCACCGCCGCCCCGGACAACGTGGTCATCATCGATACCGGCGGGCCCCGTCCGCGGGTCATCGGCGAGGTCGACCTGTTCGGCGCACCCACGGTCGTCCACGAGGGCGCGATCTACCTCCACGAAGCCCGTCAGTACCACGTCGACCGGCTCGACTGGGACGAGCGCAAGGCCTACGTGCGCCCGGTCGACGTCGACCATTTCACGCAGGCCGAGGCGGCCGTCACGCTCAAGATCCTGGAGAGCTTCGCGGCCGAACCGGCCGCCGGCGCGGAGCGGGCCCACGGCGAGGTGATGGTCAGCCGACTGGCCACCGTCTACAAGAAGCTTCGCTTCACCACGCTCGAGAACCTCGGCTGGGGGCGTATCCACCTGCCCGAGATGGAGATGCACACGACGGCCTACTGGCTGGCCGTCGACCCGGCGGCGGTGGCCGGCTGGCGGCGCGACGAGCTGGACGTCGCCCTCGTCGGCGCGGGGCGCGCGATGCAGACCGTCGGCAGCGTGTTGCTGATGAGCGATCCGCACGACCTTGGCCTGGTCACGCAGGTGCGTTCACCGCACCTGGGCCGGCCGACCATCCACCTCTATGAAGGCGTCCCCGGCGGGGTCGGCCTGGCGGCCCGTCTCTTCGAGCGCCACGAGGAGCTGCTCGCCGGGGCGCGGGAACTCGTCGAACGCTGCGCCTGCGACGCCGGCTGCCCGGCCTGCACCGGGCCGCGCCTGGAGACGGGGGGTGACGCCAAGGCCCTGGCCGCGGACCTCCTCCTGGCCCTCAGCCCGAGCCGCCATCAGCGCGCCGCCTGACGGCGAGGCCGGCGGCGGCTGTGACAGCTGAGCTGGCACCCGACGGACGGACGGTGCCGCCGATGGACCAGCAGGCGATCCGACGAGCCGACCGGCTGGCCCGCCTGCGCACGCTCGACCGGCGCCTGACCGTGGCGTCGGATCTGCCCCTGCCGACCCTGCGCGCGCCGGCCGGGGGCGGCGCCGCAGCCGGGGCCCGAGCGGCAGCGCTGGCCCACGCCCTCGGCGGGTCCGTCGCCGCGCACGCCGGCGGCTCGATCGTCGTGGTCGAGCGAACGGTGCGCCTGCCGCTTGATCTGGCCAGCCTGGTCGGGCTGCCGCTCGGCCTCGAGGCGACTCGACCGCTGGTCCTGCTCGATACCGAGACGACCGGTCTGGGCACCGCCGCCGGCACGCTCGCCTTCCTCGTCGGCCTCGGCTGGTGGACGGATGAGACGCTCGTCGTCCGCCAGCTGTGGCTCCCGGACCACGCCGCTGAGCCGGCGCTGCTGAGCGCCCTGGAGGCCCTGTTGCCACCGACGACCTGCCTGGTGACCTACAACGGCCGCAGCTTCGACTGGCCGCTGCTGGTGACCCGCTTCCGGCTCCACCGGCGGGCGCCGCCGGTCCTGGCCGGTCACCTGGACCTCCTGCCACTGGCGCGCCAGCTGTGGCGCCACCGCCTGACCGACGCGCGCCTCTCGACCGTGGAGGCCGGCGTGGCGGGCGTGGCACGCCACGACGATCTGCCCGGCGCCCTCGTGCCCGAACGCTACTTCGCGTATCTGCACGGGGCCGGGCCCGGGCCCCTCCGGGCGATCGGGGCTCACAACCGCGAGGACGTGGTCTCGATGGGGCGCTTGCTGCAGGTGCTCGCCCAGGAGCTGGCCGGTCCGGACGGCCGGCGCGCGGCCCACCCCGGTGACGTCGCCGCCCTGGCGCGGCTCCTCCGTCGGCACGGCCGGCGCAACGAGGCGGCGGCCTGCTACGACGACGCCCTCGAAGCCTGCCAGCGACCCGACGCGCCACGGTCGGTCGACGAGGCCGCCATCGCCCTGGAGCGGGCCCGCCTGCTGGCGCGCGTCGGCCGGCGGCCGGAGGCGCGCATGGCCTGGCAGGCGATCGCCCAGGGCAGCGGCCGGGCCGCCATCGTCGCCCTCGTCGCGCTGGCCAAGGACCACGAGCACCATCGCCGCGATCTCGTCAGCGCGCTGGCCGCCGCCCAGGCCGCAGAGCGGCTCCTTGCCCGCCGACGCGCCGTCGGCGCGTTGATGCCCGACATGGAACAGGATCTGCCGCGGCGCCTGCGCCGCCTGCGCCGGCGCCTGGCGGGGGTTCAGCCGCCGATGATGGCGGTCAGCGCGGCCAGTGTGCGATCGACCTCCGCGTCGGTGTTGTAGTGGACCAGGCCCAGGCGCACCAGGCCGCCCGAGGCGGCGAGGCCCAGGCGCTCGACCAGGGCGGTGGCGTAGAAGTCGCCGTCCCAGACGAAGATGCCCTGGCGGCCCAGGGCGCTCGCGACTGCCCGCGGTGCGTGCCCGGCGACCGTGATGCCGACGGTGGGCGTGCGGTCCGCCCAGCGCGCCGGGTCGGTGATGCCCCACACGCGGACCGACGGCAGGGACGCCAGGCCGGCCAGGAGGCGGGCCGCCAGCCCGCGCTCGTAGCGGGCGATGGCGCGCATCCCGGCCACGAGCCGCGCGCGCCTCGTCGCGCCGGGCGGCACCTCGCCGTAGCGCCGGCCGACGTCCTCGAGAGAGCCGATGGCGGCCAGGGTGCCGGCCAGACCCTCGAAGTTCGGCGTGCCCGTCTCGAACCGGTCGTGGGCCGGCCGGACCTTGTAGGCCGGCAGGCGGTCGAGGACCTCCGCACGGCCGTACAGCACGCCCGCGTGAGGGCCGAACCACTTGTAGGCCGAGGCGACCAGGAAGTCGGTGCCCAGCGCCTGGACATCGAGCGGACCGTGCGGCGCGAAGTGCACGGCATCGACGTACGTCCAGGCCCCGACGGCATGGGCCTGGCGGACGATGTCACGCACCGGGTTGATCGTACCGAGCGCGTTGGAGGCCAGGCCCACGGCCACCAGCCGCGTGCGCGGCCCGATCTTGACCGCCAGGTCGGCCAGGTCGAGCGTGCCGTCTTCCGGGTGGATGTCGACCTGGCGCACCACGAGCCCGCGATCGGCGGCGACCGCGCGCCAGGGCGAGATGTTGGCTTCGTGATCAAGGGTGGTCACGACCACCTCGTCGCCCGGCTCGAGCACGGCGGCGATGGAGCGGCCGACGTGCAGGGTCAGGGTCGTCATGTTGGCGCCGAACTTGATCTCTTCCGGCGACGCCGCGCCGAACAGGTCGGCCGCCGCTCGGTGCGCCTCGCTGGCCAGCGCCACCGTGGTTTCGCTGGTCGCGAATGCACCGCCGTCGTTGGCGTTGCTGTCCCGGTAGTAGCCGCTGACCGCATCGATGACGGCCTGCGGGACCTGCGTGCCCCCGGGCCCGTCGAGGTAGACCACGGGCCGCCCATCGGCCTGACGTGCGAGGGCCGGGAAACGGGCGCGCAGGGCCGCGACGTCGAAGGGCCGGGCCGCCGTCTCCGCCGCCATGCCTTCGCGCGCGTCCAGGCTCATCGATGGCTCCCCAGTCGCAGCCTGACCTGTCCCAGGGTCGGCACGGCGGGCAGCCCGACACCCTCGACGACCAGGCTGGCGGCGGCGGCCGCGAACGCCAGGCAGGCGGCATGGGCCGGCGGCCGACACGCCCGGTCGATGGCCAGACGGCCGGCCAGCCACGCGGCCAGGAAGACGTCGCCGGCGCCCGTCGCATCGACCACCTGCCCGGCCGCGGCAGGGCGATAGTGACGGGCCGCCCGCAGGCGCCCACCGACCACGTGGAACGCCACGCCGCCGTGCTGGCCGGCGGTCATGACCAGCTCAGCGGGATCAGGTCGATCCCGCCCGATCCAGCCGGCCCACGCGGCCAGCGGCGCCGAGGGTGGGAGATCGGTCATGCTGACGCCGACGAGATCGGCCCGCGCCAGCAGGGGGTCGGCGCGCGGGGCGCGGCGGCGCACGGGGGCGCCGCCCGTCATCTGCCGCAGCAGGCCCTGCCAGCCGAGGGCGACACGGGCGCCAGCGGGTGGCACCTCTGCCCATGTGGCCGGCAACTCCGCGGCGACCGGCGCCAGTAGCCACCCCGGTGCCTCGCGCCACGCGCCCGGCAGCGCCTCCGCCACCAGCGGCAGGCCCGCATCGTGGCAGACCTGGCGCCGTCCACCCGGCCGCTCGACGTTCTCGAAGACCGGTCCGTGATCGAGCCGCGCCAGCACCACGGCGACGCCCGCCTCCCGCAACAGGGCCAGTTCCCAGGCATTCGACGCCGCCGGGTCGACGCCGACCAGTGCCGCCACCGCCACGCCCAGGCGGGCCAGGGCCAGCGCGCCGTAGGTGACCCCACCGCCGAGGCGCCAGCCGCGCGGATCGTCCGGCGTCAGGTCGCGGCTGGCGGAGCCGGCGACGACCACCACCGGCGACCCGCCGGTATACTCGCCGCCCACGTCAACCCGCTCGGTCAGGGGACCCATCGTGTACTTCTACGAACTCCACGAGGGAGACGACGACCTCTTCACCGACGCCCTCCTGGTGCACGAACTCGAGTTCGACGACAACCAGTTCCTCGACCTGGTCCTGGAAGCGCGCGAGCGAGTCCTTGGCACGTTCACGGAGGATACGCTGGTCGAGGCGGTCGCCCATGACCTGGAACGGCACCACGGCTTCACCTTCGTCGATGACGCGAACCTGACGGCCGCCGTCAACGTCTCGGTGGAGGAGGACGGCACGTTCCTGGCGGACCTGACCGAGGAGCCGCTCGACGATGACGGCGTGGGCGACGATGCCTTCCGCACCCTGCTGGTGGAGATCGATCCCAACGAGATGAACTGAGGCCGGTCCAGGCGGGGCCTCAGACGTTGAACAGGATCTCGATGACGTCGCCGTCGCGCACCCGGTAGGTGCGCCCCTCGGAGCGCAGGCGCCCGGCGCGCCGCGCCTCGGCCAGCGACCCCAGCTCGAGCAGGTCGTGCCAGGCCACCACCTCCGCCCGGATGAAGCCACGCGCCAGGTCACTGTGGATGGCGGCCGCGGCGTCGACCGCCGTGTCCCCATCGCGGAGGGTCCAGGCGCGCGTCTCGTCCGGGCCGGCGGTGAAGAAGACGAGCAGGCCCAGCAGGCGGTGGCTGAGGTGGATGACGCGCTCCAGGCTGGCCTCGGCCAGACCCAGGTCGGCCCGGAAGGCCGCCGCCTCGCTCTCCTCCAGCTCCCCGATCTCCATCTCCAGGCGCGCCGAGAGCACGTCCACCAGCGTCTTCGGACGATCCAGCCGGGCCCGCGCGGCGGCGGCCAGGTCGGCGGACCTGGGCAGGTCGGCCTCGCCGATGTTGAACAGGACGAGGACCGGCTTCTCGGTCAGGAAGCGGAAGCCGCGGATGACCCGGGACGCCTCTGCGTCGAGGTCCAGGGAGCGGACGGGTCGCCCTTCGCGCAGCGCCGCCACCAGCGGCTCGAGCACGGCCAGCTCGCGATCATTGGCGTCGCGCTCGGCCGGCGTGCCGTGGTGGCCCGTCGCGCGGAGGCGCTCGACCCGCTTCTCCCCGACGGCCAGGTCGGCCATCATGAACTCGAGCTCAAGGTTCTCCAGGTCGCGCCATGGATCGACCGATCCGGCAGGGTGCGGCACGGCCGCGTCCTCGAAGGAGCGCACCACCTGCAGCAGCGCGTCGGCGTCGCGCAGGCGGGCCAGCTGGTCGGCGGGGATGTCGGTCGCGGGCGCCCGCCCATCGACGGCCGTCGGCGGGGCGGGCAGATCGACGTAGGTCACATCGGCGGGCACCTCGCGGCGCGGGTGGAAGAGCACCGTGAGCTGCACCAGCCGCGCATCGGGCACCTTGACCACGCCCACGTTGACGGTCAGGCCGCCATAGCCGCCTGTCTCGGCGTGGCCGCGCGTGAGCGTGTTGAAGACGGTCGTCTTGCCCGCGCCGGCCAGGCCCACGATGGCGATCTGCACGGCCGGGCTCAGTAACCGACGGCGGGATCGACCACGTTGCGCAGCGGTGCGCCCGTGCGGTACCGCCGCAGGTTGTCGCAGAAAAGGTCGACGGTGCGCTCCAGGACACGCCCGCTCGACCACGAGGTATGGGGCGTCACGATGCAGTTGGGCAGGCCGTAGAGCGGCGAATCGGGGGCCAGCGGTTCATCGCGGAACGCGTCGAGGACCGCCCCGCCGAGCGGCCCATCACGCAGGGCGCGCACCAGGGCCCGCTCATCGATGAGGCCGCCGCGGGCGATATTGATGATCCACGCGCCGGGCTTGACGAGCGCCAGCGTCTGCTCATCCAGCAGGTCAGCCGTCTCCGCCGTGAGGGGCAGGGCGAGCACCAGGAAGTCGCTCTCGGCCAGCAGGCGCGGCAGGCCCTCCGGCGGGAGCAGCAGGTCGATGCGCGGCGCGGCCGGTGCCCGCTCGCCGGCCTCGTCACTGTCCGTGGGCGGCGCTTCCAGATCGGCCGTCGCGGCGTGGCGCCGGATGGCGACCACGCGGCAGCCGAAGGCCGTGGCCAGCGACGCGACCGCCTGGCCGATGGAGCCCAGGCCGATGATGCCGATCGTCACGTCGCGCAGCTCGACGGCCGGCAAGGGCTGCCAGGTGCGCTCGCGTTGCAGCTCCAGCAACTGGGGCAGGCGACGCGAGACGGCCAGCACCATCAGCATCACGTACTCCGCGATGGGCCGGCTGAAGACACCGCGCGCATTGGTGATGAGCAGGTCTCGCGCGCGCGCACTCGGCGTCAGGACGCGCTCGACGCCGGCCGAAGCGGAGTGCACCCAGCGCAGCTGCGGGCAGCGCGCCACGAGGCGATCGAAGACGACGGCCGGCAGGGGGCCGCGCAACATGACCTCGACATCGTCCAGTGGACCATCGGCCAGGCCCTCCAGGGAGATGGTGACCAGTCGGCTGCCGGGCGCGGCATCGCGGATCCGGGCCAGCTCGGCGCTGCCGTACCGGGCGGACAGGATCGGGCTGAGGCCGATCGCGGCTGGTACGCCACCCGGGCCGGCGCCGGGTCCGGAGCGGGTCAGGTCCGACACGGCCGAGCGCGGTCAGGCACGGGCCACCGCCGGCGCCCACCCGCTCATCACCCGCCGCACCCAGGCGGGCGGGTCGGCCAGCTCGGCCTCCGTCGGCAGGTTCTGCGGTCCCTGCCACAGGCGCAGCAGGGCATCCTCCCCGGCCAGCGTATGGATGCCGGCCACGAAACGCTCGCCGCGCCGATACTGCTCGAGCTTGAGGTCGAGACCGGTCAGCCGGGCCACGAAGCGGTCCAGACCCCGGCGCGGGGCCTGCCGCCGCGCCTCGAAACGTTCACGCATGCCGTGGACGTCGGGCAGGACCGCTCCGCCGACCTCGTCCATGACCCAGTCGCTGAAGCCCTCCAGGACGCTCATGGCGACCTGTGTCTCGCGCAGCAGCCGCCGCTGCTCCGGGCTCATGAAGGCCGACAGGACATCGGCGCCCGGTCGCCGCCATCGTCGCAGCGCACGGCGCAAGCCCTCGGAGCGCAGGCCCTGCGCCTCTTCGAGGAACGCGGCCAGCTGCCGTTCCAGCCGGTCGGCCAGATACGGCCGCAACCACGGGTGCGCCTCGAACTCGAACGCGTGCGTCGTCTCGTGCAGGGCGATCCACAGCCGCATCTCGTCGAGCGGGATGCCCACCGCCACGGACGTCAGGCGGATGTTCTCGTCCACGAACAGCAGACGGCCGGGGGTGGTTTCCGCCGACAGCAGGGCCATGTCGTACTGGCCCAGCACCCGCGTGCCCAGGAAGCCCAGCAGCAAGCCGACCTGCTGGGTGGCCAGGAAGCGGTTGCCGAAGGCGGCAAAGCCGGCCATCGGGCTGCCGTCACGCTGCAGCTCATCCAGGAAGGGCCGCTCGAGGCGCACCAGGAGCGACCGGAAGGTGATCGTGTTGGCCGCCACCCAGCCCGCCCGGCTGACCACCGCGTGGCGCTCCACGACCCCCGGCAGCGTCTCGCCGAGGCGCGCCTCCAGGAGCGGCACGATGCGGTCCATGGCCGCCGCGTAGACCGGTCCGGCGGCCTCGAGCTCGGCGGCCGGAAGGGCGCCCGGGGCCCGGCGCAGGCGGCCCTCGGCCACGGCCCGGGCCCGCGGCCAATCGACCAGGCCGGCCTGCGCGATGCGGCCCGCCCGGCGTCCCAGGTAGCCCGCCATCAGGCCGGCGGCCGCGCCCATGACCAGGCCGGTGCGCCAGTGGCGCGTGTCCTCCGCGGCGCTCGATCGTGCCTCGGCGGCCGGTGCGCGGCGAGTCGCGGTCACGCGGCGCCCGTCACCACGACCGCCTCCACGGCGGGCACCAACTGGCCGAAGAGGCGCTCCGCCATCCGGCTGAAGGCACGCACCGGACCGGTCGTCAACTGCAGGTGGCGCGGCTCCCCGCCCGCCGGCGCGGCGAGGCCGGCCGCCTCGAGCAGGCCGGCCAGGGCGGACGCGGTGGCCGACGCCGAGTCGATCACCGCCACGCCCGGGCCCACCGCCGCCGCGATGATGGGCATCAGCAGGGGATAGTGGGTGCAGCCCAGCAGCAGCGTGTCGATGCGCTCGGCCGCGGGCAGCGGGAAGACCGCCTCGCCCCGCGCATCGCGGGTGCCCAGGAGCGGCGCCAGGGCCTGGGCGACCGCGCGCGTCACGGCCGGGCCATCGAGGCGCCCGGCCTCCACCAGGGGCACCAGCTCCGGCGTGGCATGCTCGTAGACCTCGACGAACGGGTCCTCTTCCTTGATGGCGTCGAAGTAGGCGTGCGAGCGGATCGTGGCCGTCGTCGCCACCACGCCGACGCGCCGCGTGCGGGTGGCCAGCGCCGCAGCCGAGGCCCCTGGGCGGACGACGCCCAGGATGGGCACGTCATGGCGCCGACGGAGGTCCGGCAGGGCCACGGCGCTGGCCGTGTTGCAGGCCACCACGATAGCCTTGACGTCGCGCGCCGCCAGCTCGTCGAGGCACTGCAGGCTGAAGCGGCGCACCTCGTCGTCGCTGCGCGGCCCGTACGGGGCGCGCAGGTTGTCCCCGAGGTAGACCGTGGACTCGGCCGGCGAGCGGCGCATGACCTCGCGCAGGACCGTCAACCCCCCCACGCCCGAATCGAAGAAGCCGATGGGTCGGGCGTCGGCCATGCGGCTCAGCGCCCGGCGGCCACCGGCACGCGGCCGGGCTGGAGCGCGGTGGCCAGGGCGGCCACGTCCCGGCTGATGGCCGCCCCGGGCTCGGCGAGGACGAAGGGCAGGCCCTGGTTGTTGCATTCGACGACCAGCCGGCCGTCGCTCACCACCGCGTACTCCGGTACCCGACCGAGTTGCTCGACGAGGGCCGCCTGGCCGAGGCCGCCGTTGGCGTCGGCGCGGTTGAGCAGGTAGCGCAGCTTGCCCGGCTCGTAGCCGATGGCCCGGAACGTGTCGCCCATGGCGCGCGTGTTGTGCAGGGTGGTGGAGTCCCAGGTGACGACCTGGAGGATGGCATCAGCCGCATCGAGGAGGGTCAGCACGACATCCCCGAGCGTCGCCGGCGTGTCGATGATGACCACGTTGTAGACCCGCCGCAGGAGCGAGAGGACCTTGTCCAGGTCGCGCGCCGTGATCATCTCGGACATCTCGACGCGCGGCGGCGCCAGCAGGATGTCGATGCCCGACGGGTCGCGCCACATCACCTCCGACAGGTCGCTCTCCTGGATACGGTCGGTGGGCAGGTCCAGCAGCGACGGCGCGTCCTGGGGCACCTTCAGCAGCGCCCGCAGGTCGCCGAACTGGAAGCTCCCATCGACCAGCGCCGTGCGCAGGCCGCCCAGCTGGGTCATGGCCACGGCCAGGTTGAAGGCGAGGGTCGTGCGGCCCACGCCGCCCTTCGGCGAGTAGAGCGTGTAGACGACGCAGGCGCTCACGCTCGACGCGGCCTGGGCGGCGGCCACCGTGCCGGTCAGGATGTTGACCAGGTCGTAACCGCTGAAGGGCATCGAGAGAACGCGATCGACGCCTCGCGCCGGGTCCACCTGGACGGGGTTCTGGGGCACCGTCAGGATGATGATGGGGGGCGTCGGCCCCGCGCGGCGCACGGCCTCGGCGACCTGGAGGCCCTTCATGCGGCCCTGCAGCAGGGAATCGATGAGCAGCACGTCGGGCCGCAGCTGGTGGACCTGATCGGCCACCGCGCGACCATCCTTCTGGATGTCGAGCAGCTTGATGCGATGCTGGCTGTTCAGCAGGTTGCGCACGTACTGCGCCACCTGGGGCACGTCCTCGACGAGCAGCAGGCGGATCTGGTCCGGCAGGGGGTTGGCCACGGCGCGACTATACCAAGCGCCCGAGGAGCACCACCCGCTCCGCGCCAGGACCAAAGGCCTCCATCCGATAGTCCCCCGCCAGCAGCTCCACCCGCAACCCGGCGGCACGGGCCATGGCGGTCAACTCGCCCGCCGTGACCAGGCGCAGCTCATCCGTCCGTCCGATGCGGTCCGGCGTCCCGCCCAGCAGGGGCCAGCGGTCGTACCAGGTGACGAGCGTGACCGTCGCGGTGGCCCCGTCGTGGCGGGCCGAGGCGAACTTGGCGACCTGATGGCGACCGCCATCGTCGACGCGCAACCACTCCAGGGCGACCCGTCCGTCATAGACGGCCATCTCGTCGGGTGAAGGCAGCCAGGCATCGACGACGCACAGGCCGCCCGGCCGCACGTGGCGGGCCAGGGCCTGCACGGCCGCCGCCTGGCGCTCGTAGGTGCCCAGCAGGAGGAGCGAATTGAGGGCCAGGACGGCCACGCTGAAGCGCGCGCCCAGGTCGGCCGTCAGCAGATCGGCGCCAAACAGGTCGAGGCGGCCGCCGGCAGCCACGGCGCCGGCCGCCTCGAGCAGCTGCCAGCGACCGGCCGCGCGGGCGAGCATGGCCGGATCGTGGTCGATGCCCACGACCTCATGGCCGGCGGCCGCCAGGGCGGCCGCCACGCGGCCGGTGCCGACGGCCAACTCCAGGATCGGGCCGCCCTCGCGCGCGGCCAGGGCGAGGTAGAGGTCGAGGTCCCCGGGCTCCTCCCGCAGGTCCAGGTCATACAGTTCGGCGAGCCGCGCGTCCCGCTCAGCCGCCACGGAACTCGCGCCAGGCGGCCTCCACCAGTCCTGGCTCGCGAAACAGCTCGTAGGCCGTCTGGGCCACCAGGGTCGCCGCCAGCAGCGTCGTCTCGTCGGCCCGCGGCGAGGCGGCGGCGTCGCGGAACAGCGTCGAGTGGCCGGCCACGCCGGCGTCGCAGATGGCGAGCGTGGGGTGGATGGTCGGCAGAGCCCGGCTGACGTTGCCCATGTCCGAGCTGCCGATGCGCTCCGGGTCGACACCTTGGTCGACCCGGCCGGCCGCTTCGAGGTTGGCCCGGAAGCGGGCCGCCAGCACAGCGTTGTCCTTCATCACCGTCGAGCCACTGCTGAAGGTGGTGGTCGCCTCGGTGCCGGTCGCCAGGCCGGCTGCCGTGACCATGTCACGGAAACGCTGGCGCATCGACTCGAAGTAGGGCTGGTCGGTGCTGCGGATCATGAACCGGCCCACGGCCCGATCGGGGATGATGTTGGCCGCGGTGCCGCCCTCGGTGATGATGCCGTGCACCCGCGCGTGCTGCGGTAGCTGCTGGCGCCACAGCCCGACCGAAGTGAAGAGCAGGATCATCGCGTCCAGCGCGTTGCGGCCGCTCCACGGGTCGCTCGCCGCATGCGCCTGGAGCCCCGCGAAGCGGACTTCCACGTCCTCGCAGGCCAGCAGCTCGCAGGCCGCATGGTCGCGGTCGCCCGGATGGAACAACAGGGCCGCGTCCAGGCCCTCGAACAGCCCGTCGTCCAGCATCCACTGCTTGCCCGAGCCGGCCTCCTCCGCCGGCGTGCCCAGGAAGACGATCGTGCCGCGCAGCTCCGCGGCCAGGTCGGCCAGGGCCAGGGCCGCGCCGACGCCGCTCGCGGCCATCGTGTTGTGACCGCAGCCGTGGCCCAGGCCAGGCAGGGCGTCGTACTCGGCGAGGATGCCGATCTGCGGCCCATCGGGCCCCAGGCCGCCGGGCATGGTCGCCCGCACGGCCGTCGCGAGGCGTCCCGCAGGCGCTTCCACGGCGTACCCATGGCGTCCCAGCGCGGCCGCCACACGCGCGGCGGCGCGCACCTCCTCGAAGGCCGGCTCGGGATCGGCGTGGATGGCGTGCGACAGGTCGAGGATCTCCCGCCGATGGCCTTGCACGGCGGCTGCCACGCGGACTTTGCCCTCGGCGACCGGCGGCGACGCGGCGTCCATGGGCGTGCTCACCTCCACGGGCGTATTCATCAGGAGGCCCCGGCGGCGGTCGGCGCCGCACGAGTCATGAGGCGCACCGCCTGCCCGGCGCGCTTCTTGACGGCGAGCGCGCTGATCGCCTCGAGCACGGCCCGGTGGGCGGCCATGGCGGTCACCTCCGCGTGGTCGAACGGGGGCGAGACCTCCACCACGTCCATGCCCGCCAGCGACACGCGGCCGACGATGCGCCGGACCGCGCGCAGCACCTCGCGCGTCAGCAGGCCGCCCGGTTCGGGCGTGCCCGTGCCGGGGGCCATCCCCGGATCGATCACGTCGATATCGAGCGACAGGTAGATCAGGTCCGGCCCGTCGAGCGCCTCGGCGATCGCGTCGTCGATGACGGCCTCGGCACCGCGCTCCTCGATCTCGTGCATGAAGTGGTAGCGCATGCCCTGCTCCTGCATCCAGGCGAAGATCTCGGGCCCCGGCCAGTAGCCGCGCAGCCCGATCTGGACGAAGTTACGACCGGCGACCGCCCCCGAGTCGATGAGCCGGCGCATCGGCGTGCCATGGCCGGCCAGGACGCCATAGTCATCGGGCGCGGTGTCGGCGTGGGCGTCGAAATGGACGATACCGATGCGCTGGGGAGCCACGGCCTCTGCCACCGCGCTGGCACTCGGCCACGTGATGGAGTGATCGCCGCCGAGCACGAAGGGCACGGCCCCGGCGCGCGCCACCTCCAGCACCTTGCGGTAGATCATCGCGTGGCCCCGTTCGAGCCAGGCGGGCACGATGGCCGCATCACCCGTGTCGACCCCGTCCAGGTAGCGCCACGGTTCGACGCCCAGTTGCAGCGAATGGTCGCCCTCCGTGTACGTCGCCGCGCGGATCGCCCGCGGCCCGAAGCGGGCGCCGGGGCGGTGGCTGACCCCCTCATCGAGCGGCGCCCCGATGATGGCCACGTCCGGCGCCCGCGCGGCCAGGACCAGGGGATCGTCCACGAAGTCGCGCTTGCAGAAGGTGGGCAGGCCGACGTAACTCGGGAGATCCACCTCGGCGACCGGTTCATACGCTCGATCCCAGCCATTGAGGTGGGCGAACCGGGCAGGAGACGTCTCGGCCACGGGCGGTCTCGCTTCGCGCGTGGCGCCGCCGGTGCCGGGTAACGGTCCAGCGGGGCGCCGGGGGCGATGATACGCCCCGGGTCAGCGCTCGACGCTCAGGCTGACCTCGACGAACAGCGCCATGGCGGTGACGAACAGGGCGATGGGCAGGCTGAACGCATCGACCTCCCGCAGCAGCAGGAACAGCGCCGCCAGCGCTCCGATGCCCGCGCCGCGCCGGCAGGCACGGCCCCAGTCGCCGTGGTAGGCGATGCGGCGATGGACGCCGAAGGCGGCCAGCCAGCACAACGGGGCACACGTCAGGCCGACCGCCAGGCCGATCAGGCCGGCTCCGACGACCTGCACCAGCAGCGTGTCCGGATAGACCGTCGTGACCAGCAGCGCGACCACGATCCAGGTCGCCACGGCCGCCACGAACATGGCCAGATTGAACGCCCGGTCGCGCGCATACATCGTGCCGCGAGTCTAGGGCGCCATGCGGCGCGCCACCCCGCCGCAACGGCGGGGCGCTCACGCGGCGCTGACGGGGCAGATCTCGCGGAAGGGGCAGCCGCCACAGGTGACCACGTCCGGCGTGCCCTCGAAACGGCCTTCGCGGATCCCCGCCGCCGCGACGGCCAGCCGTTCACGCGCCCGGCCCAGACGCCCGGCGTCCGGGGCCACCGTGCCGACCAGCCCGCTGGGCAGGAAGTGGAGGCGGAGGGCTGTCGGCGGTCGACCCGACGCGGCCTCATAGGCCAGGGCGTAGAGGGCCAGCTGGAGCGAGTCCCGCGCGCGGTCGTGGGCCCGCCGCGGATCGGCCACCTCGCTCGACTTGTAGTCGGTGATGATCGCGCCACCGGCGGTCTCGTCGACCCGGTCGTACCGTCCGCGCAGGCGGTCGGGCCCGATGGTCACGCTGAACGACGTCTCCACCCCCGTCGGCGGCGGGGCACCTGACGCAAGGCGTTCGTCGCGGAACCGACGCAGCGCGGCCTGACCGGCTGCGAATCGGGCCTCCTCGTGGGACCGTGACAGGAATCCCTCGGATCGCCAGTGGTGGGCGAAGGCTTCCAGCAACGTGGGTTCATCGAGTGGGCGGCCACGGAGCTCGCTCATGTGGAAGGCGGCCACGGCGGCATGGAGCGCCGCGCCAAAGACCAGGGCATGGTGCGGCGGGGTCGGCAGACCCACCACGTACCGGTAGCGGTACTGACGAGGGCAGGCCAGGTAACTGTCCAGTTGCGAGAAGCTGAGCTCACGCGGCGCGGTCAAGGCCGTGGGCGGAACCGGCCCGGGCAGGCCAGGGCCGCAGGCGGCGATGGCGACCGGCACGCCGAGGCCCGCCGGCACCGGCTCCGGGTGCGGGATGGGCTGGTCGAGGGCCTCCGCCAGGAACGGTGAGGGCCGATAGACACGGCTGCCCGTGCCTCGCTCGGCCCAGGTGAGGATCAACTCGTCACGCGCGCGGGTCATCGCCACGTAGGCCAGCCGCCGCTCCTCGGCGGCCGGCCCATCCACCCTGCCACCCCCGCCAACGAGGTCCTCGGGCAGGGCCAGCGGCGCGGCCCGGCCGCGCACCGGGAAACGCCCATCGGCAAGGCCGGCCACCACGACCACCGGGAACTCGAGGCCCTTGGCCTTGTGCACGGTGAGCACGGCGACTGCGTCCCGTTCATCGAGCGGCCCCTCGCGCGCCTCGGTGTCGTCGCGATCGTCCGTCAGCAGGTCCAGCTGCGGCACGAGGAAGGCCAGTCGCTCGTCGGGCAGGACACCGGCCTGGTCGCGGACCAGGCCGAAGAAGCGCGCGACCGACGCCACCGCGGCGTCCCCGTCCGGCTCGGCGGCCAGGCGGGCCAGGCGTCCGCTGCGCCGGAGGTGGTCGTACAGGACCTCCGTCGCGGGCCGCTCGTGGGCCAGCGCGCACGCGGCCCGGACGTCGCCCACGAGGCGCTCGACGGTGGTCCACGTCATCGGCTGAAGGCGGGCGACACCGGGCTGGGCGAGGAGTTCCTCGAAGACCTCCCAGAGCGGCCGATGGCGCCGGCGGGCCATCTCCAGCAGGACCGTGAGGTCCGTGCCGCCGAGCCGATAGGGCTCCGCCGTGGCCAGGGCGTAGAGGTCGAGCGTGGAGGTCGGGTCGGCCACCGTGCGCAGGAACCCGAGCAACTCGCGCACCTCTGGTCGGGACAGCAGCCCTCCGTCGCCGGAGAAACGGCTGGCCAGGCCGGCCGCGTCGAGGGCCCGCAGGATCGGCCGGCCGTCGCGGTTGGAGCGGACCAGGACGGCCATCCCGCGCAGGGGTCGACCGCCCGTGGCCCGTTGGGACAGCGCGGAGGCGATCCACGTCGCCTCGGCCTCGGCGGTGGGGAAACCGTGGCAGATGACGGGATGCGGACGTGCTCGGCGGTGGGCCACCAGGCCGCCGGCGCCGGCACCCGCCGGCGCACCCTCGACGTTATGGGCGATGAGGCGCGCGGCAGCGCTCAGGATGGTGCGGCGGGACCGGTAGTTGCGGCGCAGCCGGATCGCGGCCGCGCCGGGCCATGCCGCGACCGGGTCGCGCGCGACGCCACGCACCGCGCCGCGAAAACCATAGATGGCCTGATCGTCGTCGCCCACCGCCGTCAGGTTCCCGCTCGGCCCGACCAGCAGCTCCAGGAGGCGCAACTGGGCCGGGTTCGTGTCCTGGAACTCGTCCACCAGCACGTGGCGATAGCGCGCGCGCAGGGCGCGCCGGACGGAAGCCTGCTCCTCCAGGAGGCGCACGGCCAGGCCGACCTGGTCGCCGAAGTCGATCGCCGCGGCCTCCGTGAGGAGCCGTTGATACGTCGCATAGGCACGGGCGAGGCGCGCGTGATGCTCCGCCGCCTCCAGGCGCGCTCGCCACCCGTCGCGTTCGAGGTCGTCGGCAGCCGCCGCCAAGCCGTCGCGTGCGGCCCGGATGAGCGCTGCAGCATGGGCTTCGTACGCGGTCGGCGTGATGCCGTGGTCCTTGGCGCGCGAGAAGAGATCGGCCAGCGACGCCGCCACCCGCGCCGGGTCACCCAGCGGACGGTCGCCCTCCAGACCGAGCTCGAACAGATGCGCGCGTAGGAAGCCGACGGTGGCCGCGCGTGACAACACGCGGGGCTCAAGGGGCAGCTGCAGCTCGAGCGCGTGATCGCGGGCCAGCCGGTCGCCGAAGGCGTGGAAGGTCTCGATGGCCGTGTCGGCGAAGCCGTATGGCACGAGCTCGTCCACTCGGCCCTGCAGCTCGGCGGCGGCCTTCTCGGTGAACGTGAGGGCCAGGATCTCTGACGGACGGGCGCGCTTGGTCGCGATCAGCCAGGCGATGCGGCGGGTCAGCACCCGCGTCTTGCCGGTGCCCGGGCCGGCCGTCACGATCAGGGGACCATCACGGTGCGTCACCGCGCGCCGCTGTGCGACGTCCAGGCCGCGCAAGACCGCCGCGACCGTGGCCAGGGCGACGGGCGCACCACCCGGCGCGCCGCCCACGTCGCGCCCCAGGGGACGCATACCGGCGAGGGGCTGGTCGAGGGCGCGCGATGCGGTCATGCGCGCAGCCTCCCGTCCGCCCGTGCCAGCTCGCGTGACAACCGGGCCATCCCGGTCGCGGCACCACTCGGGTATCCTGCCGGGCGATGAGCAAGCGCGTCCGTGGCAGCCGGCGGCCCTCCCCTGCCCGCGCGGCGACGCGGCCGGTCCGGCGCGAGCCGGTCGCGGCGACCGGGCCGGCCGAGCCGATCCCCGACGGCGCCGTGCCGAACGTCCTGGCCGCCGAGGCTGCGGCGGCGTTCCCGCGGGCCGGCCAGCTCGCGCCCCGCGGCACGCAGGTGCGCGTCAGCACGCTCGCCAGCAAAGCCGCCGCGGAGTACGTCTACGTCGGCCAGGACCTGCGCCACATCGCGATGATGGCGGGCCTGCTGGGCGCCATCCTGGCCGTCCTGTTCGTACTCATCGACGTGCTGCACGTCATCCAGCTCTGACCCGCGGCTCCGGATCGGCCGCCAAGCTCAGACCGTCGACTCGTCCTCCACGCCGGGCCCCGCCGACCCGGCGTCACGCCGCTGCTGATCGGCCACCTGGCGCTTGCGGTCCTCGCGGGCCGGGATGACCTTGGCGGCCACGCGCATCGGGTCGACGTCGGGCTGATCCTCCGGCCGCTCGGCCCTGCGGGCGCGGCCTGCTTCACGTTCTGCCCGCAGGCGGTCCAGCCGCTCCCCGATGCGCTGCTCGAGGCCCTGGTCCGACGGGACGTAGTAGCGCCGGTCGACCAGCTCGTCTGGCAGGTACTGCTGGGCCACGTCCGCGCCTTCGAACTCGTGGGGGTAGCGGTAGCCGGCACCGGTCCCGAAGTCCCGTCGCTCGCGCCAGGTGGCGCTGCGCAGGTGCGATGGGACGGGCAGGGAGCCGTGCTGCTGGACGTCGGCCATGGCCGCCCAGTAGGCGCTGCCGGCCCGGTTCGACTTGGGCGCGCTGGCCAGGTAGGCGGTCGCCTGTGCGACTGTCTGATATACAATCCTCGCATGACGAGCCCGCACCCGACCCGCCAGGCATACGGCTACCTGCGCAAGAGCCGCGTGATCGTCGATCCAGACACCCACGAGGAGACGGGCAAGGAGAGCGCGAAGGA
>JBIOID010000005.1:0-21829 GCA_044449585.1 Candidatus Limnocylindrales bacterium | reverse complement strand
GGGCGGTGGTGGCGCGACCGCGCCCGCCGGCGCTGGCCGCCGTCGGCCCGGGCTTGCCCGATCCGGCGCAGGACCCGCGCCTCGTCGCGGTGGCCCCGGCCGTCGGCTACTTCGCCCCCCTGGCTGCCATCGCCGCCGGTGCCACGGTGCAGGCTGGTGATGTCCTGGGCCACGTGGACGTGCTGGGCGTGCGTCAGGCGGTCGTGGCGCCCGCCGACGGCGTGGTCAACCGCTACCTGGCCGAGACGGGCGAGGCGGTCGAGTACGGCCAGGAGCTGGTGCGCCTCGACCGTGCCCCCCACCATGACGAGCACGGTGCGGCCGTGGCGACGGACGAGGCCTGACCATGTTCGAACGGATCCTGATCGCCAACCGCGGCGAGATCGCCCTGCGCATCCTGCGCACGTGCCGCCGGATGGGCATCACGGCCGTGGTGGCCTACAGCGAGGCCGACCGCGATACGCGCGCCGTGATGCTGGCCGACGAGGCCATCTGCGTCGGGCCGGCGGAAGCCAAGCGCAGCTACCTGTCGGCACCGGCCATCCTGTCGGCCGCCATCGTCGCCGGCTGTGACGCCATCCACCCGGGCTACGGTTTCCTGTCGGAGGACGACACCTTCGCCGAGATGACGCGGGCCCACGGCCTGGCCTTCATCGGACCGCCGTCCGAGGTCCTCGAACGCTTCGCCTCCAAGGCCGGCACGCGCCACCTGCTGGCCCGCCATGGCCTGCCCACGGTGCCCGGCTCGGAGGGCATGCTGCGCGATGACGCGCACGGCCTCCAGGAGGCGGAACGGATCGGCTACCCGGTGCTCATCAAGCCCTCGGCCGGCGGCGGTGGGCGGGGCATGCGCATGGTCCGCTCCCCCCGCGAGCTGGAGCAGGCGCTGACCATTTGTCGCTCGGAGGCGCGCGCGGCCTTCGGCGATGACTCGCTGTACCTCGAGAAGTGGCTCGAGGAGACCCGCCACATCGAGGTCCAGGTCATCGTCGACCGCTTCGGCCATGGCGTGCACATCGGCGAGCGCGATTGCTCGGTGCAGCGCCGGCACCAGAAGCTGGTCGAGGAGAGCCCCTCGCCCGGGCTCTCGCCGGAGGCCAGCGCACAGCTGTGCGAGCTGGCGCGCGATGCCGTGGTCGCGGCCGGCTATGAGAACGTGGGCACGCTCGAATTCCTGGTCGACCGCGCTGGCGCGGCCTACTTCATCGAGATCAACTGCCGCATCCAGGTGGAGCACCCGGTGACCGAGATGCGGACCGGGCTGGACATGGTGGCCGAGCAGATCCGCATCGCCGCCGGCGAGCCGCTCGGCTACAGCCAGGCGGACGTCAGCCTGCACGGTCATGCGCTCGAGTTCCGCATCAACGCGGAGGACGTCGTGCACGACTTCCGGCCCCAGGCCGGCACGGTCGACCGCTATCTGCCGCCGGGCGGCCCGGCCGTGCGCATGGACAGCCACCTGTTCCCCGGCTACGAGGTGCCGCCCTACTACGACTCCTTGCTCGGCAAGCTGATCGTCTGGGGCCCCGATCGGCCGACCGCTCTGGCCCGTTCCCGGGCCGCGCTCGACGAGCTGGTGCTCGAGGGGCTCATCAGCAACATCGACTTCCACCGCGCCCTCCTGCGCAACGAGACCTTCATCGAGGGCGCCTTCACGACCAACCTGCTCGATCGCGTCGGGAGCGCCGCGTTCGTCTCGGCGGCACGTCCCCAGGCGGTCGGATGAGCGAGGTCATCCTGACCAGCGCGCAGATCCAGGCGCTCATCCCGCACCGCTGGCCGTTCCTGCTGGTCGATCGCATCGTCGACTATGACGCGGCCGCGCAGCGCATCGTCGGCCAGAAGGGCGTGACCGCGTCCGAGTGGTTCTTCCAGGGCCACTTCCCGGGCTTGCCGGTCATGCCCGGCGTGCTCCAGGTGGAGGCGCTGGCGCAGACGATGGCCGTGTACGTCGCGCGCCAGGAAGGGTTCGGCGATCGCATCGGCCTGTTCGCGGGCATCGAGGAGTGCCGCTTCAAGCGCATCGTGCAGCCCGGCGACACCCTGCGCCTGGAGGTGACGATGGAGAAGCTCGGCCGGCGCTTCGGGCGCGGGCGCGGCGTGGCCAGCGTGGAGGGCGAGATCGCCTGCGAGGCCCTCCTGACCTTCATCATCCCGGGCGAAGGGGTGCTGCGATGACCTTCCGACTGGCCGTGGTGGGCGACATCCACGGCAACGTGGCGGCGCTCGATGCCGCCCTGGCGGCCATCGAACGAAGTCACCCCGACGCCATCGCCGTGACCGGTGACCTGGTCATGAACGGGCCGCGGCCGACGGAGGTGCTGGCGCGCATCCGGACGCTCCAGGCCGCCGGCGCCTACGTCGTGCAGGGCAACACGGACATCGCGGTGGCGGACCTCGACCTCAGCGCCGCCTTCCCCTGGCTGGAGGAGGTGCCGACGGCGCAGCGCGTGGCGGCCGAGTGGGCCCACGACGCGCTCGAGCCGGCCGACCTCGACCTGCTGCGGCGCCTGCCCTCCGAACGGCGTCTGCGCGTCGGCGACGACCTGGTCCTCGTCTGCCACGGGTCGCCCGGCAGCCAGACCGACGGGCTGGCCGTGGAGCTGGATCCCTCGGTCACGGTCCAGCGCATCACGCGCACCGATGCGCGGGTGATCGTGTGCGGCCACACGCACGTGGCCGAGACCCGTGAGTACGGCCGCCGCCTCATCTGCAACCCCGGTTCATGCGGCTACAGCTTCGACGGCGACGCCGATGCCGCGTGGGCCCAGATCACGTTCGAGGAGGGTGGGGTCATCGCGGTGGACCTGCGGCGCGCCGCGTATGACCCGCTGCCCACGGCCGACGAGGTCAGTGCCCGCGGCCTGCCCGGCGATGTCTACCGCGCGGCCACGATCCGCACCGGACGCTACGTGCGATGAGCACCGCCGTGCCCGTCGGGCGGCGACGGGTCGTGGTCACCGGCCTGGGCGCGGTGACCCCGCTGGGCAACGATCCGGAGACCACGTGGGCGGCCCTGGTGGCGGGTCGCTCGGGGGTCCGACCCATCGCCTCGTTCGACCCGGGCCGCCTGACCAGCCGTATCGCCGGCGAGGTGCGCGATCTCGACCCCTCGGGCGTGCTCGACCGCAAGGAGGCGAGGCGCACCGACCGCTTCTCGCAGTTCGCCCTGGTGGCAGCGCGCCAGGCCATGGCGCAGGCCGGCCTGCCCGACCGCCTGGAGGGGGCCGAGGCGGAGGAGACGGGCACGCTCATCGCCTCCGGCATGGGCGGCACGGGCACGCTGGTCGAGCAGATCTCCATCTCCGCGCTGCGCGGCCCGGATCGCATCAGCCCGTTCTTCATCCCGATGGCCATCAGCAACATGGCGTCCGGTCAGGTGTCGATCGTCCTCGGACCGCAGGGGCCGTCCTTCGCCCCCGTCAGCGCGTGCGCCAGCGCCGGCCACGCCATCGGCGAGGGGGCCGAGATCATCCTGCGCGGTGACGCCGAGATGATGGTGGCGGGTGGTGCCGAGGCGCCCATCTTCGAGTCGTTCGTGGGGGCGTTCGCGGCCATGCGCGCCCTCTCGACGCGGAACGATGACCCGGCCGGCGCGTCGCGGCCCTTCGACCGCGGCCGCGACGGATTCGTGGCGGCCGAGGGGGCCGGCGTGCTGCTGCTCGAGGAGGCGGGCCACGCGCTGCATCGCGGCGTGCCCATCCTGGCCGAGGTGGCCGGCTACGGTGCCACCTCTGACGCGACGCACGTGACGCTTCCGGCGCCGGGCGGCGCCGGTGCGCTGCGCGCCGCGCGCCGCGCACTGGCCAAGGCGGGCCTGCCACCCACCGCCGTCGACAGCGTGAGCGCGCACGCCACGAGCACGCCGGAGGGCGACCCGGCCGAGCTGGCCTGTTTCCGTTCACTGTTCGGCGAGCACGCGCCGCGCGTGAGCATCACGGCCACCAAGAGCGCCATCGGCCATACGCTCGGTGCCGCGGGCGGCATCGGGGCGGTGGTGAGCATCCTCTCGATGCGCGACGGGCGGGTCCCGCCGACGCTCAACCTGACCGATCCGGACGAGGCGGTCGGCGACCTCGACTGCACGCCGCTGGTGGCGCGCGATCGTGACCTGCGGGTCGTGCTGGTCAACGCCTTCGGTTTCGGCGGCCAGAACAGCTGCGTCGTGCTGCGCCGCTGGGAGGCCTGAGATGGCGCAGCGAGGCCGCCCGGCCGGGGACGCGGAAGTGGCCGAACTCGTGTCGCTCATCGATCGCCTGGAGGCGATCCTCGCCGCCTCCGCCATTTCGGAGCTCGAGGTCGAGGTCGGGGAGACGGCGCTCGTGCTGCGTAAGCCGGTCGCCCTGGCCGCGCCAGCCGGGTCGGCCGTGCCCAGCGAGCCCCCGGCCGAGGCGGCCTCGTCGCACCATCGTGTGCTGGCGCCCCTGACCGGGCTCTTCTACATCTCGCCCAGCCCCGACGCGGCACCGTATGTGGAGGTCGGGCGCGAGGTGAGCCAGGGCCAGGTCATCGGCCTCATCGAGGCGATGAAGCTGTTCAACGAGATCAAGACCGACGTGCGCGGCCGGGTCGTGCGCATCCTGGCCATCAACGGCGCGCTCATCAAGGCACGCCAGCCCATCCTGGAGATCGAGCCCTCATGACAGCCGGGAGGCAATCGCCCATGGGTCCCGCCAGCGTCCGCCTGACCGGCTGGGGTCGATACGTGCCCGACCGCGTGCTCACCAACCACGACCTGAGCGGGCTCGTCGAGACGAACGACGAATGGATCACCTCGCGGACCGGCATCCGCGAGCGGCGGGTGGCCGGCCCCCATGAGAGCACGGCCTCGCTGGCTGCCGTGGCCGGCCGTCGGGCGCTCGCCGTGGCGGGCCTGGACCCGGCCGACCTGGACATGATCCTGGTGGGCACGTGCACGCCCGACTACGGCATGCCCGCCACCGCCGTCTTCGTGAAGGAGGCCCTGGGCGCCCGGCGGGCGGCGGCGATGGACCTGTCGGCGGTGTGCTCCGGGTTCGTGTACGCCTTCTCGGCCGGTCACGCCTATCTCGCCAGCGGGCTGTACCGCCACGTGCTGGTGATCGGCGCGGAAGTGTTGACCCGCCTGCTGGACTACCAGGATCGCAACACGTGCGTGCTCTTCGGCGACGGGGCAGGGGCGGTCGTCCTCTCGGCCTCCGACGTGCCCGGCGGCGGTCTGCTCGGCTTCGAGCTGACGGCCGACCCGGAGGGCGCCTACAACATCTGGACGCCGGCCGGCGGGTCGGTCGTGCCGCCCACGCCGTTCACGCTCGAGGCGCGCAGCCGCTTCGTGCGCATGAAGGGCCAGGAGACGTACCGCTATGCCACGCGCACGATGGCGCGGACGGTGGAGAAGGCGCTCGAACGGGCCGGCCTGACGGCCGACGATATCGCCCTGTTCGTGCCCCACCAGGCCAACGTGCGCATCATCGAGGCCGTCGGCCGGCAGCTGGGCATCGGCCTCGATCGGGTCTACGTCAACGTCGACCGCTACGGCAACACCAGCGCGGCCTCCGTACCCATCGCCCTGGCGGAAGCGGTCGACGCAGGCCGGGTGCAGCCGGGCGACCGGATCGTCTTCGTGGCCTTCGGTTCGGGCTACACGAGCGGCGCCTGCGTGGTCGAGTGGACGGCCGATCCGGCCGATGCCGCGCGCGCCGCCGACGTGCCCTCGTTCGTGACCATCCAGCCCCCGCCCGGCTTCCCCCTGGACGATCCGACGCCCATCGAGCTGCAGCCCATCTTCGCCGCCAAGGAGGCCGCCGCGTCGGCGGCCGCGTCGCTGGCGGCCGCCGCGCCGGGCGGCGCGCGCTCATCGGCGGAGGTGCCGGCATGATCGATCTCACCGGTCAGCACGCTCTCGTCACGGGCGGCTCGCGCGGCATCGGCCGCGCGATCGTGCTGCGGCTGGCACAGCAGGGCGCCGACGTGGCCTTCAGCTACCGGGGGCACGCAGAGGCCGCCGAGGCGACGCGCGCGGAGGTCGAGGCCCTGGGCCGCCGCGCCGTGGCCATCCAGGGTGATGCACGCGACCCGGCCACCGCCGAGGCGCTGGTCAAGGCCACCCTCGAGGCCTTCGGCAGCCTCGAGATCCTGGTCAACAACGCCGGCGTCACCCGCGACGACCTGATCATGCGCATGAGCGAAGAGGCGTGGCGCGAGGTGCTGGAGACCAACCTGTTCGGCGCCTTCTACGCCATCAAGGCCGTCACCCGGCCCATGCTCAAGGCGCGTCGCGGACGCATCATCAACATCACCAGCGTGTCCGGTCAGGCCGGGCAGACGGGCCAGGCCAACTACTCGTCAGCCAAGGCCGGCCTGATCGGCCTGACCAAGGCGACCGCCCGGGAGCTGGCCAGCCGTGGCATCACCTCCAACGCAGTCGCCCCTGGCTTCGTCGATACCGAACTGACACACGACCTGCCGGACAGCCTCAAGGAGCAGATCCGCGTGGCCACGCCGCTGGGCCGTTTCGGGACGACCGACGAGGTCGCGGCGGCCGTGGCGTTCCTGGCCTCCGATGAGGCGGCCTTCATCACCGGCCAGGTGCTGGCCGTGGACGGCGGCCTGGTGATGATGTGACCGGACCGCGGTGAGCGACCAGGCTGCCGGCTGGCGGCCCACGCCGATCGCCGGCGTCCACCGCCGCCGAACGGTCGCCCATGCCGACGCGCGCGGCGCGTTCACCGAGTTGTGGCGCACCTCCTGGACGGCGCCGTTCGATGACGCGCGGTTCGTGCAGGCGAACCTGTCGCGATCGCTGCCGCGGGTGCTGCGCGGCCTCCATGTGCACGCGCATCAGGCCGACCTGTGGACGGTCCTGACCGGGGTCGGCATGGTCGCCCTGGTCGACCTGCGGGCGGCGCTGGGACCGGCCGGCGGCCCGCCGCGCACGACGGTCCTGCCGGTCGAGACCGGCGACCAGCTCTACATCCCGCGCCTGGTCGCGCACGGCTTCTACGCCCACACCGAGCTGTCGCTGTGCTATCTGGTGACGGCCGAGTACGACGGCTCGGACGAGGCCGGCTTCGCCTGGGACGACGCCGACGCGGCCGTCCCGTGGCCCGACCGCGATCCGATCCTGTCCGACCGCGACCGCGCCAACCCGGCGCTGGCCGACTTCCTCGCCCGCCTGCGGGCGGAACGGACGCGCGGGGCCTAGACGTCCCCGGCGAGGCGCTGCGCCAGCGCATCGCCCCAGGGGCGCAGCGCGACCCCCAGGCCGGCCGCCCGCCCCGTGGCGAGCACCGCCCAGCGGGGCGGTCGCGAGGGTCGTGCGAAGTCGGCCTGGCTGATGGGCCGCACGGCCGTGGCCCGACCGGCCCTGGCCAGGACGGCCCGGGCCCACTCCAGGCGGGAGGCCCGGCCGGCGTTGACCAGGTGGTAGAGGTCGCCCGGGGCGCGCTCGACGACGTCCAGCAGGGCCGCCGCCAGGTCCGGCGCGTAGGTCGGCGAGCCGACCTCGTCGGCCACCACGGGTAGCGCCTCGCCCGGTGCCAGGCGATCGGCCGCGGCCAGGATCTTGGCCGGGAAGTCGGGTGCGCCGGCGCCGAACAGCCAGGCCGTCCGCACGACCCACAGGTCGGCGGATCGGCCGGCCCGGCTGAAGGCGACGACCGCCGCGCGCTCGCCGGCCAGCTTGCTGGCGCCGTACGGGTTGGCCGGCTCGGCGGGGTCGGTCTCGCGATAGCCCT
This sequence comes from Candidatus Limnocylindrales bacterium, assembly GCA_044449585.1. Taxonomy (GTDB): domain Bacteria; phylum Chloroflexota; class Limnocylindria; order Limnocylindrales; family CSP1-4; genus DASPUH01. Next base: position 14,114 of record JBIOID010000005.1, on the reverse strand, counting down.
GGCCATCGGTGCGGCGACCGTCGAAGACCTCGTTGGTCGACAGCACGACCAGCTGAGCACCTGAGGCAGCGGCCGCCTCGGCCATCTCGCGCACCGCGCGCGCATTCCGGCGCATGGCCGTCGCGGGGTCGCGCGCACAGCCGTCGACGTCGGTCCAGGCCGCGGCGTGGATGATCGTCCGCGGTCGGTCGCGAGCGACCATGCGGGCGGCCGCCGCCGGGTCATCCAGGTCGAAGTCCGGTCGCCTCCAGGGGATGGCCGGCACGTCCAGCTCGCGCAGGCGGGCCAGGAGAGCGCGGCCCAGGCGGCCATCGGCACCGGTGATGACGATCGGCCGTGGCGGTCCGGCCAGCGGGTTCAGGCCTCGACCGACTCGGCCAGGCGCTGGCCGTACTGGCGCTCGAAATAGGCGTCCCAGGCCGCGTCACGCCGGCGACGCCACCAGGCCTCGTGATCCCGGTACCAGGCCACGGTCGTCGCGATGCCGTCCCCGAAACGGATCTTCGGCCGCCAGCCGAGGGCTGCCGCCAGCGTGCCGTCCATGGCATAGCGGCGGTCGTGACCCGGGCGGTCGGGCACCCGGCGCACCAGGGACCACGGCTTGTCCAGCTGCCCCAGGACGGCCTGCGTGACCGACCGATTGGTCTGCTCACCGGCCCCCGGCAAGTTGTAGACGCCGCCGGCGACGCCCTGCGCGAGCACCGAGGCGATGCCGTCCGCGTGGTCGTCGACGTACAGCCAGTCGCGCCGCTGGAGCCCGTCGCCGTAGAGCGGGAGGGGCAGGTCCTGCAGCGCGCTGGTGATGAACAGCGGGACGAGCTTCTCGGGATGCTGGTGCGGCCCGTAGGTGTTGGCGCCGCGGGAGATGACCGTGTCGAGCCCATGCGTCACGTGGTAGGCCTGCACCAGCAGTTCGCCGGCGGCCTTGGCGGCCGCATAAGGACTGCGCGGCGCCAGCGGGTCGCCCTCCCGGCTGCTGCCCACCTCCACCGAGCCGTAGACCTCGTCGGTCGAGACCTGCACCAGCCGGCGGGACCGGCCGTCCGCCGCGCCGACGGCGCGCACCGCTTCCAGCAGGACGTGGACGCCGATGACGCCCGTGCGCAGGAAGTCGTCGGCGGCCAGGATGCTGCGGTCGACGTGCGACTCGGCCGCGAAGTTGAGCACGGCGTCCGTGTCCGTCACGAGCCCTTCCACGAGCGGCGCATCGGCGATGTCGCCGTGCACGAAGCGCAGGCGCGCCGCACCGCCGGCCGTCGCGCCCTCGGGCGGCAGGTTGTCGCGGCCGCCGGCGTAGGTCAGCTTGTCGAGGACCACGATCTCATCATCCGTCTCGGCCAGTCGGCGGCGCACGAACGCGCTGCCGATGAAGCCGGCGCCGCCGGTGACCAGCAGCCTCATGAGGGGCCCGCGTCCGCCGCCGGCACGGGCGGGCTGCGCCGATCGGCGACCGGCGGGGGCGGGAGATGCCCGTCGGCGGCTGCCCGGCTGGCGGCCAGGGAGGCGTGCAGCAGGGACTCGACCGTGCCGGCGTCGGACCACTGACCGCTGTAGCGACGCCAGAAGAAGCGGCCGCCGCCGACGTAGTGGTTGAGCACATCGGTGATCTCGAACTCGCCGCGGCGGGATGGGGCCAGCTGTTCGATGACCGCGAAGGCGTCCGGGCGCAGGAAGTACACGCCGATGGGGATCAGGTCGCTCTTCGGCCGGTCGGGCTTCTCCTCGAAGCCGACGAGCCGCCCGTCCGCGTCGAACTCGGCCACCCCGAAGCGCTCGGGATCGGCGACCTGGTAGAGGAGGGTGCCGGCGTCGAACGGCCCCCCCTCGAACGTCGCTGCTTCCTCTGCCAGCGATGGGCCGATGAGGACGTTATCGCCCAGCACCACGCAGCAGGCATCGTCGGCCACGAAGTCGCGGCCCAGCCCGATGGCATGGGCGATGCCCAGGGCACCGCGCTGGTAGCGGTACGTCAGGTCGAGCCCGAAGTCGCGGCCGTCCGCCAGCAGCTCCACGATGTCGCCCACGCTGCGGCCGCCAAGCACCACCATCACCTCGCGGATGCCCATGCCGCGCAAGGTCTCGATGGGGTAGAAGAGCATCGGCCGATCGTGGATGGGCAGGAGGTGCTTGTTGGTGACGGTCGTGAGGGGGTACAGCCGCGTCGCCGTCCCGCCGGCCAGGATCAGGCCTTTCATGCTCGCCCCATGATACGGCCCGTCGACCGCCCGATCGCCTGCTTCAGCCGAGGCGCACGCCGACCGCCTGGAGCACCGCCTGGCCGAGCAGGACCACGTCGAGCACGACCACCAGGCCGACGCACGCGATGGCCAGCGCGTTCAGGCGCGGCCCGTTGACGTGGCGGCCCAGGAGCAGCTTGTTGTTGACCAGCAGCAGCATGAAGACCAGCACGATCGGCAGCAGCAGGCCCTGGAGGTACTGGCTGGCCAGGATGATGGTGATGGGGTCGAGGCCCGGGATCAGCACCACCACCGCGCCCACCACCAGGATCAGCGTATAGAGGCTGAAGAAGACGGGCGCGTCGCGGAAACGCCGACCCACGCCCGACTCGAAGCCGAACGCCTCGCACAGCACGAACGCCGTGCTGATGGGCATGATCGTCGCCGCCAGCACGCTCGCCCCGAAGAGGCCCACCGCGAACAGGACGGTGGCCAGGCTGCCGGCGAACGGTTCCAGCGCCGCGGCGGCATCCGCCGCGTCGGTGACGGTGCGGCCGTTGACGTACAGGGTGGCGGCGCAGGCCACGACGATGAAGATGGCGATGACGTTGGTCCACACCGCGCCGCCGATGGCATCGGCCTGCTCCAACCGCAGCTCCTCCTCGTCGATGCCCTTCTCGGCCACCGCGGACTGGAGGTAGAACTGCATGTACGGGGTGATGGTGGTGCCCACGACCGACACGAGCAGCAGCAAGGTCGCCGTGGTCAGGTCGAGGCTGGGTGTGACGAGGGCCCGGCCGACCACGCCCCAGTCCGGGTGGGCCAGCACGGCCGACACGATGTAGCCCACGAAGACCGCCGTCACGGCCAGGAAGACGCGCTCGACGGTGCGATAGCCGGCGAACAGGACCAGGGCCCAGATGGCCACCGCTACCACGGACACGGTGATGACCGGCGGCACGCCGAAGATGGCCAGGGCCGCCGATGCGCCGGCGAACTCGGCCACCGTGTTGGCCAGGTTGGCGATCAGCAGCACGAGCATGGCAAAGGCCGTCCAGCGCACGCCGTAGCGATCACGGATGAGGTCTGAGAGGCCCTGGCCGGTGACCACGCCGAGTCGCGCCGCCATCTCCTGGACGACCGCCAGGATGACCGTCGTCAGCGGGAAGACCCACAGCAGGGCCAGGCCCGTCGTCGCCCCCATCACCGAGTAGGTGGTGATGCCCCCCGCGTCGTTGCCGGCCACGCCCGCGATGAGACCCGGGCCCATCACCGCGAGGAAGGCGAGGAGGCCGTGCCGCCGGCGGAAGCGGCCTCGCAGGCGCAGCCGCTCCTCCAGCCGGAACTGCTCCCGCAGCCGCGTGCCGAGCTGGATCACGCCGGCCTGGTCGCGCTCACGAACCGCTGCGGCTGAAGAGGCGCGGCAGGCGCCGCTTCCAGCCACTCGGCAGCACCGTGTCGATGGCATCGTCCACGGTGACGATGCCCTCGAGGTGGCCGTCATCGTCCACCACCGGCACGGCCAGCAGGTTGTAGCGCGCGACGACCTGGGCCACCTCGTCCTGGTCGGCCAGCACGCGCACGGCCACCGGATCGGCGTACATGAAGTCGCGCACCCGCGCGCCCGGCGCGGCCACGATCAGGTCGCGCAGCGAGAGCACCCCGACCAGGCGACCCACCTCGTCGACCACGTAGATGTAGTAGATGGTCTCGGCGTCGGGCTCGAGCTCGCGCAGGCGCTGGATGGTCTGCTCGGCCGTCAGGTCGTCACGCACGGCCACGAACTCGGTGGTCATGAGACCCCCGGCCGAGTCCTCCGGATAGCCCAGGAGCTCCGCCATCTCCGCTGCTTCCTCGCGCTCCATGAGCGGCAGGATCTCGTCGCGGGCGGCATCGGACAGGTCGGCGATCAGGTCGGCCGCGTCGTCGGGGCTCATCTCCTCGAGGATGTCGGCCGCGCGCGCCGGCTGGAGGTCCTCGAGCACCTCGACCTGGGTGTCAGGCTCCATCTCCTCGATGGCGTCGGCCGCCGCCTCGTCGTCCAGGCTGGCCAGCACGCCGGCCCGATCGCGCGGGGCCAGCTGGTCGATGATCGAGGCCAGGTCGGCGGGGTGCAGTTCGCGCAGGCCGGCGTGCGGCACGCGCAGGCGGATGGAGGCGATCGAGGTCTCGACCGGATCGACGTCCTCCCAGTCGATGTAGCGCTCGGGAACGGGCAGGCGCAGGTTGCGCGCGACGGTGCGGTAGGGGCTCTCGATGCCCAGGCGGCGCAGGAGGCCGGCGGCGCCGACGTCGACGGCCACGAGGTGGAGCGTGCCCTCGATCTCGTCGAGCCGCAGGTCGTTGACGCGCACGACCTTGCGGCCGTCGAGGTCGACGATCTGCTTGTCCTGCAGGTCGAGTTGGAGCAGCAGCTCGTTCGGTCGCTGGCGGAACTTCGTGATGTCGATGCGATCGGTGTTGAGCGTCGCACCCTGCACGTCGAAGGACGCCACGTCCGACCAGGGCAGGAAGATGCGGCGCCGATCGGTCGTCACGACCAGCCCGGTCACCGGCGGATAGCGGTCGCCGATGGCCACGATCAGGTCGGCCACCTTGCCGATCGACTCGCCCTGTGGGTCGCGCACGGGACGGCCGACCACCTGGCTCAGGTAGAACTGCATGCTGAACCTCGTCGGTGGGTCCGCTGGCCCGCCGACGGCGACGCCGTCGGGCGTCGGCGCTAGCTGGCGGGGCGGACCCGGGATAGGCTGCGGGCGCCCCGGGCGCCCCAGCGACTGGGTCCGGTCTCCACGGTGGGAGCGATCCTCCGCTGCTGCTTCGGTCGGTCCGCCGGGTGCGCTGGCGCTCGGGGGACCGACCGGAGTGTAGTCGCCGGCGCGGGACGCGGCAACCAGGCGCCAGCGGGTGGCGACCGCTGCCGCGCCAGTACGTCCGGGCCGGCCCGCGGTACCTCTGGCCCGCTCCGGCTCCTCCGGCGCGCTCCTACGATCGGGCCGTGGACGAGCCCATGCCGCCTCGCCGTGTCGCGCGCCAGTCCGGCGCGCCCGCGCGCGGCCACGCTCGGCGCGAGCACCCGACCCATGTGCCGCGGGTCGCCGCCCACGTGGGCAGTGAACGGTTCTTCAGCTCGCTGGCGCATGCCGCGGCGCGCCTCTCGGGCAGCCTCGAGCGTGACGCCATCCTGCGCATCGTGGTGGCCGAGGTGGCGGAGACGCTGCCGGTCGACGCCGTCACGGTGCGTCTCCTCGACGGGGAGGGGCATCTGCCCGTGCTGGCGTGGGCGGGCCTGCCGGCGCGCGAGGCGCGACGCCTGCCCGACTTCTCGGCCGACGAGCCCTGGTTCGAGCGGCTCCAGCGCGTGCAGCGACCATGGGTCCGTCATCGCATGGCACCCGACCTGGCCTACGATCCCGACCTGCGTTTCGAGGCCTCGGCCGTCGTGCCCCTGGTCCAGGAGCGCCACGTGGTCGGCGTGTTGGCGGCCGTGCGGCGCGTGGCTCGTCCGTGGGCACCCGACGAGGTGTCCTTCATGGAGGCCGTCGCCGGCCAGGCGGCGATCGCGCTGCACAACGCCGGCCTCTACGACGAGGCCCAGCGATGGGCCGGCCAGCTGTCCGTGGTCCAGGCGTCGGTCAACCGCATGAACCGCCTCACGAGCGTGGCCGAGATCGGCCAGGCGGTGGTCGAGGAGACGCGCCGCGTGGTCGACTACCACAACTGCCGCGTCTACCTCATCGAGGCCCCGGACGTCGTGCCCATCGCCTTCAAGGGCGACGTGGGCACCTACGACACCATCCCCCTGGACGTGCTGCGCACGCGTGTCGGGGAGGGCTTCACCGGGTGGGTCGCCGAGCACGGTGAACCGCTGCTCATCCACGACGCCAACGCCGATCCACGCGGCGCGACCATCCCGGGCACGGACAACGTCGATGAGTCGATGGTCGTCGTGCCCATGAAGTACGACGACGAGACGATCGGCGTGGTCACGCTGTCCAAGCTGGGCCTGCGCCAGTTCGACCTGCGCGACCTGCAGTTGATGCAGATCCTGGCCAACGCGGCGGCCACCGCCATCCAGTCGGCCCGCGCCCTGGCCGAGACGCGCCAGGCGGCCGCGCGCATGCGGAGCCTGTTGCGCATGTCGAGCGAGCTGACGCTGACCCTGGAGCCGATGACCGTGGCCGACACCCTGGCCCGCCACCTGTCGGAGGCCACCTCGCTCGACGAGTGCACCATCAGCTTCTGGGATCGCGCGACGGACCGCATCCTGTCGTGGGGCTTCTGGCCTCCGCGCAGCGGTGACGATCGCAACGAGGTCTATGCGCTGGGGGACTTCCCCGAGACGCGCCGCGTGCTCGACCACCAGGTCGCCTCGATCATCGACCGCGCCGACGCGGAGCACGATGCCGCCGAGCGGGACGAGCTGGCCCTGCTCGGCTTCGAGGGCATGTGCATGCTGCCGCTGGTGGCCAAGGGCGAGTCGATCGGCCTGATCGAGCTGTACGGCCACGCGGCCGTCCATCTCGACACGGCGCAGCTCGATCTCGCCCGGGCGATGGCCAACGAAGCGGCCATGGCCCTCGAGAACGCCCGGCTCTACGAGGATGCGCGGCGGCTGGCCGACCGGGACCCGCTGACCGGCTTCCTCAACCACCGGGCCTTCCACGAGCGCCTGGGCGAGGAGATCCTGCGCGCGCATCGTGCGCGGCGGCCGCTGGGCCTGCTGATGATCGACCTGGACGGCTTCAAGCTGGTCAACGACACGCTCGGCCACCAGGTCGGCGACCAGGTCCTCCACTGGGCCGCCGAGCGGATCGGGGCCGCCCTGCGCGCCAGCGACGTGGCCGCGCGCTACGGCGGCGACGAGTTCGCCGTGATCCTGCCCGACGCGGAGGTCCGCGACGCCGAGCAGGCTGCGGCCCGCATCGTCGACACGTTCGCGCGCCAGGCGTACCAGACGGCCGCTCGCGGTGAGGTGCCCATCGCCGTGTCCATCGGCATCGCCGCGTATCCCCACGACGCGCGCACCGGCACGGAGCTGGTGGGCATCGCCGACGCGGCGCTGTACCGCGTCAAACGGGGCGCGGCCGGCGGGTACGCTTCGGCCAGCTCGGCCGTCGACGCCGCAGCGACACCGACCCTGCTGCGCGCCGCCGGCTGAACCCGGGGCGGGCCTGGCCCGCCGTCGCTGGCCACGCGGCCGCTCAGGGTCCGGCACACTGGCGCCATGCCGGGCACGCCGCCGTATCCCTTGCCTGCCGACCCCGAGGAGCCACCGTATGAGACGCGGTCGCGCGCATCGCGCGGCGAGGCCGTGCCGGTGCTTGGCAATGGCGCCCTGGCGCAGCTCTTCGGCGAGGTCGGCGACCTGATGGACCTGAAGGGCGAGCTGGTCTTCAAGGGGGTTGCCTATCGACGTGCCGCGGAGGCCCTCGACCACAGCCCCGTGCCCGTCGTGCAGGCCTACCGCGATGGCGCCCCGCCTCGCCTGCCCGGCGTCGGCGCGGCCATCACCGACAAGCTGGCCGAGCTGAGCGACACGGGGCGCCTCCGTTTCTACGAGCGGCTGCGACGGGAGTTCCCGGCCAGCCTGCTCGAGCTGCTGGACATCCCCGGCCTCGGCCCGCGTACCGTCCACCTCCTGCACCAGCAGCTCGGGGTCGTCGACCTGGCCGGCCTGGAAGCGGCCGCTCGGGCCGGCCGCATCCGGGGTCTGCGCGGCCTCGGCCCGCGGGCTGAGGAGCGCATCCTGGAGGGCCTGACGACGCGGGGCGAGGGCAGCGCGCGCCTGCGCCTGGGTCAGGCGGCGGAGGCATTCGGGCGGGTGATGGGCGGCCTCGAGGGCGTCGATGGCCTCCAGCGCCTGATCCCGGCCGGCTCCTTCCGGCGCCGGCGCGAGACGATCGGCGACCTCGACCTGCTCGCGGAGACCGATCGACCCGACGCGGTCATCGCGCGGTTCGCCGGGCTGCCGGGCGTGGAGCGGATCCTCAACCAGGGCACGCGCAAGGCATCGATCCAGCTGCGCCAGGGGCCGCAGGTCGATCTGATGGTCCTGCCGCCCGATCAGGCCGGCGCGTTCCTCGTGCACTTCACCGGTTCGGCCGCCCACAACGTGCGCCTGCGTGGGCTCGCGCGCGACCGTGGCTGGAGCCTGTCGGAGCACGGCTTCGTGCGCCTCGGTGACGACGGCCGGGCCCTCGAGGGGGGCGCCGCCGACCGACGCACGTGCGCGACCGAAGCGGAGGTCTATGCGTTCCTGGGGCTGCCCTGGATCGCCCCGGAGTTGCGTGAGGACCGGGGCGAGATCGAGGCGGCCCAGGCGGGCACGCTCCCGGCCCTGGTCGAGCTGGCCGACCTGGCCGGCGACTGCCACAGCCACTCCGACTGGTCGGACGGCCACGCCGCCCCCGAGCGCATGGCCGAGGTCGCCCGCCGGCGCGGCCTGGCGTACCTGGTCCTGACCGACCACACCCAGAGCCTGGGCATCGCCCGCGGCCTGGACCCCGAACGGGTCGAGCGGCAGCGCACGGTGATCCGCGAGCTCAACGAGCGCTACGCCCGCGAGGAAGGGGAGGGGCTGGCGCCACCCGGCGGCCACCCCGATGGATTCCGCCTCCTGCACGGCTGCGAGCTGGAGATCCGTACCGACGGCCGCCTCGACTACCCGGACACGCTGCTGGCGGGCTTCGACGTGGTGGTCGCCAGCCTCCATGTCGGCCGTCGCCAGCCACGTGCGCAGCTCATGGCCCGCTACCAGGGCGCGCTGCGCAACCCGCACGTCGACATCATCAGCCACCCTTCCGGCCGCAAACTGGGTCAGCGGGAGGATCTGGACCTGGCCTGGGACGAGCTGTTCGACGAGGCCGCGCGGACGGGCACGTGGCTGGAGATCAACGGCTCCGACGAGCGCCTCGACCTGGCCCCCGAGCGCGCCCGCGCCGCCCGCGCGCGCGGTTGCCGCTTCACGATCGACTCGGACGCCCACTACCTGGGCGAGTTCGACAACCTCGCCTGGGGCACGGCGATGGCCCGCCGCGCCTGGCTCGAGCCCTCCGACATCGTCAACACGCTCCCGCGCGACGCGTTCCTGTCGGCCGTCCGGGCCAAGTGCTGACCGGCCGCCCGCGCTAGCGGCCGAGCAGGAACTCGGCCGCGGCGTCCAGCGCCTCGTCGAGATGGCCGGCCAGGCCGTGGCCTGCGCCATGGAAGACGATCAGGCGCCCGCGGGGCAGACGCTCGGCCGCCGCTCGCAGCAGGTCGATCCGGGCGAACGGGTCGCGGTCGCCGGAGAGCAGGAGGACGGGGCAGGTGATCTCGGCCCAATGGGCGGTCCGCGAACCGAGCTCCGGATGGCCGGGGCGATGCACGGGGTAGCTGAAGCAGGCCAGCGCGGGCACCGCGGTGCGCGAGGCGGCCAGGCTGGCCATGCGACCGCCGAAGGAATGGCCGCCCAACGCCAGGCCGGGGTCGGCGGCGGCTTCCGCCAGGAAGACGGCGATGGCCGCCTCGGGTCGGCTGCGAGGCAGATCGATGGCGCGGCCGGCGACACCGCGGCTGGCCAGGCCCGTCACGTAGCGGCCCATGCTCGCGGCCGTGCCTGAGGCCCCGTGGCCCAGGACGATGCGCGTCGCGAGGGCGACCATGGCGTCCATCGTAGATCCGGGCCGCGCGCGGCGGAGATGCCGGGGACCGTAGACTCCGGCCATGCACAGTCGGCGCGCCCGGGTCGTGAACCTGACCGTGCTGGTGGTGGCGCTCAGCGTGCCCATCAGCCTGCTGGACGGCCCGGCCTACTGGGCTGGCGTCGCGTCGCTCATGCTTGCGACCGCCGTCGCCGCCGGGGCACAGACCAGCGAGCGGCCGGTGCACGGCCTGCCCCTGGCCACCCGGATCCTGCCCATGCTGGCCGCGTTCGCGGCCGCCGGGCTGGCCCACCTGGCCGGTGCCGACGCGACATGGCTGCTGGCCCTGGCGCTGGGCGCCGCCCCGACGGCCACCACCCTGCTGGCCGAGCTTCGGCTGGCCGGTCCGGCCGACGATCGGCGCCCGCACCTCGAGCGTCAGATGCTGACGCTGGTGATCGTCCTCGTGTTCGCCGCCTTCACGGCCGCGGCCGGTGCGATCGAGGGCGGTCTCGGCACCACCCCGAACGAGGCCGGCGACGCGGTGCTGACCATCTCGGCCGCCGGTCTGATGGCGCTGGCGCTGATCGAGGCGGCCATCGCCGGCGCCGTCGGCTACCGCCTGGCCGCCCTGCGCACGACCGCGCTCGGCGAGGCGTTGCGGGTCGCGGGCACCTATGCCGTGGTGACGGGCGTCACCGCCGCCCTGCTGCGCGCCATCGACCTGCCGCGGCTGTTCGGGCCGGCCGTGCTGGCGGGCGTCTTCTACCTGTGGAGCGCGTATCGGGAGGCCTCTGCGGCGCAGCGCCGCACGGCCACGTGGCTCTGGGAATACGGGCTGCTCGTCGGCGCCCTGCTCCTCGTGGTGGGCTGGAACCTGCTCCTCCGCTGAGGGCGGGCGGCCTCGTCTGGTCCCATGACCGGACCTTCAGGCTATTCGCCGCGGCGTCTCGACGTGCGACAACTCAACGGCGCCAGGACGCACCAGCGCCACGACGGTCAGCCGCCGCCCGCGAGGACGCACCGCGCCATTGGATACCCGCTCCAGCCCCGCAACCGCGCCGCTCGGGGGAGCGTCCCTGCGCGCCCTCGGCACGGGCGTCGTGCTGGCCATGCTCACGGCCGCCCTGGTCACCCTGGTGGTGGCCATCGGCGTGCTGCCCGCCATCTCGTCCGGCCCATCCGGCAGTGACGCCGTCGGACGCGGCTCCACGTCCGGCGGCACGACGGTCGCGGCCGGGCTGGATCAGGCGCGCTCGGCGGCCCTGTCGCTCGCGGCGGCCACCGGGGCCGTGCAGGCCATCGCGTCGAAACTGGGCAGTGCGCCGGCGAAGGCGACGCTCGCCTCGCTCAACACCGCCTATACCGCGGCCGGTCCCGCGGTCGTGCGGATCGTGCTCACGGATGCCACCGGGCGGCCCCACGTGGCGTTCGCCAACGGGGGGCCGGTCGCGCTGCCCGACGCGCCGCTGGCCACCCAGCCGCCGCCCGCGGTCGGCCAGGCCAGCGTCTCCGCCCCGTTCGTGACGGCGGGCGGCGACCACCAGCTGACGGTGGCCACCGGTGTCACGGGCACGGTCAGCGGCCACGCGGTGAGCGGCGTCGTACTGGTGACGATCTCGCTCGATGCTCTTGGAGCTGCAGCGGCCGGGGCCCCCGGCGTCACCGCCCCGGCCGGCCTCCCGGCCGCGCCGTTCTGGCTGGCGGTCATGGTGGTGTTGCTGGCCGGCGGCACCTGGGCCGTCCGTCGCGCCCTGCGGCCGGCGCGCCAGCTGGCGGAGTCACATGCCGCCCTGGAGTCGCGCTACCAGGAAGCGGTCGCCAACGCGTATCTCGATGGCCTGACCGGCCTGGGCAACCAGCGTGCGTTCCAGGAGGCCTTCGAGCGGTGCCTGGCGGCGGGCCAACGGGATCACCAGGCGGTGGCCCTGCTGCTCATCGACCTGGACGACTTCAAGCGGGTCAACGACACCGATGGCCACAGCGCTGGCGATGAGCTGCTGCGCCGCTTCGCACGCCTGATGCAGGGCACCGTTCGGCGCACCGATCGCGCCTTCCGCCTGGGCGGGGACGAGTTCGGGGTGCTCATGCCCGCGACCGATGCGGCCGGGGCCGGCGTGCTGGCCCGCCGCCTGCTGGCCACGGCCCTCGAGCCGTCGGCCGGCGGTGCGCTGGCACGTCTCGGCACGCCGACCGGGATCTCGTTCTCCGGTGGCGTCACAGCGGCGCCCCATTTCGGCGTCGCCCAGCTCGAGCTCTACCGGCAGGCCGACGCCGCCCTGTACTGGTCCAAGCGTCACGGTCGCACCAGTGTCAGCGTCTACGACCCGGAGCGCCATGACCTGGGGGCCGCGGCGGCCTCGGTGGACGAAGCGACTGCCGTGCAGACCGTGCTCGATGAGCGCCTGCTGCGGGCGGTCTTCCAGCCCATCGTCGCCCTGGCCACCGGCCGCATCATCGGCTACGAGGGCCTGATCCGCCCGACCCGGGGCATGTTCAGCGACCCTGGCGCGATGTTCGCGGCGGCGGAGGCGTGCGGCCGCACGATCGAGCTCGATCGGGCCTGCCTGGAAACGGTCGCCGCGGCGGCCGCGGCGATCCCCGCCGACCGATGGGTCAGCCTCAATCTGTCACCGCGCACCCTGGAGGCGCCCGAGTTCAACGCGCTGGCGCTGTGCCGCCATCTGGCGCGCCTGGGCCTGCCCTCGCAGCGCATCGTGCTCGAGCTCACGGAGCGCGAGGCGATCGAGGATCTTGAGCGGCTGCGCCACAGCCTGGAAGGCCTGCGCGCACTGGGCGTCCGGGTCGCGGCCGACGACGTGGGGGCCGGCAACGCCGGCCTGCGCCTGCTGAGCCTGGTGCCGTTCGATGTCGTCAAGGTCGACCTCTCCCTGGTCCAGGACGCGGCGACGCGCCAGACGTCGGCGGAGATCCTCGAGACGCTCCAGGAGCTGGCCTCCCGGCGCGGGGCGATGGTCATCGCCGAAGGCCTCGAGACGCCGCACCAGCTGCAGGTCGTACGGGCCGCCCACATCGAGGCGGCGCAGGGGTACCTGCTCGGGCGGCCGGCCGAGGCGGTCGACCCGGACGACATCGATCTGGACGACCTGGCCGTTGGCGACAACGTGCGCAAGCTGTACGCGGCGTCGACGCAGGGACCCTGGCAGGCGCCTCGCTGATCACGGCCGTCGACCGGTCATCGCTCCCGCGTTGCCGAGTTGGCCGGGGTGTGGTACAACCACCATGCGTCCCCCTGACCTGCCCGCGCCACGCCGCGCCCGCCCGATCGATCGAAGGAGCCCATGAGCCTCACCCCCGTCACCGAGTCTGCCCCGAATCCGGTCCGCCTCAAGCGACAGCTGGTCGATCAGGCCATCGACGCGGCACGCCGGGCCGAGTGGGCGGAGGCAGCCGAGCTCAACCGCCGCATCCTCGACCTATCGCCCGACAGCCCCTCCGAGAATCGGCTGGCCAAGGCGCTCTGGGAGCTGGGCGAGCTGGCCGAGGCGCGCGTCCACTACCAGGCGGCTCTCGCGCTCGATCCCACCAACCGCATCGCGGAGCGCAATATCGACCGCCTGCGGGTCCTCCTCAACGAGGCCGGCGACCGCACCACGCCGGCCAAGGTGGGCAGCAAGGCCGCCGTCTCGATCTTCGTCGAGGAGACGGGCAAGACCGGCTTCGCCGGCCTCTACGACCTGGCCCGCCCCAAGCAGCTGGCCCAGGTCAACCCGGGCGACGCGGTCGAGCTGGTACCGCAGGCGAGCGAGCTGCGGGCCCGCTCCAACGGGGTGGCCATCGGCGCCGTCGAGCGCTCGGTGGCGGCCCGCCTGCTCAAGCTCATGGCTGACGGCAACAAGTACGCCGCCGGCGTCACCAGCCTCGGCGACCGCGACGTGCGCATCATCATCCGCGAGATCTACCAGGACCCGCGCAACTACGGCAAGGTGTCGTTCCCGACCGCGGCCAAGGCCTCCGATCTGCGCCCCTACACCAAGGGCACCCTGATCCGCGAGGAGATGGACTTCGAGGATGACCTGGACCTCGACGACGAGGACGAGGAGATCGAGGATATCGAGCGCGTCCTGCCGGTCGAGGTGACCGACGAGGAGGCCTTCATCGAGGAACCCGAGGACATCGAGGAGGAATAGCCGCCGTCGCCGACCGCGACGCGGCTAGACTCGATCGATGGCCGAGCCGCTCTCCTCGCTCATCCGGCCTGACGCCAGTCCCAGCATCCCGTTCCTCGCCCGGCTCGCCCCGCCGCCGCCGCCCAACCAGGTCATCGCCGAGCTGGAGGCGCGCTCCAATC
>JBIOID010000004.1:0-23895 GCA_044449585.1 Candidatus Limnocylindrales bacterium | reverse complement strand
GGGGCGGGCCCGCGCGGGCGCGCGCGGGGTCGGCTGCACGCCCGTGGGGGGGTGGTGTTTGTGGTGGTTGTTGGCTGGGCGGGCCGGGCGGCGGGCCTGTGGTGCCCGGCTCGACGGGGGGGGGGGCGCGCCCGCCGCGGTCCCTTCCACGAACGCGTTGGTGGCGCTGCCCCAGCCGATGGCGTCGATGACGGTGCCGTCCGCCGTGCGCAGCACGATCGAGCCGCCGGCAGCGGCCAGCCCACCGCTGGAGGTGAGGTCGGCATGGGCCGCGTAAGTGCCGCTGCCATCGGCCAGCAGCAGATGCTGGCCCGGTGCCAGGAGCTGTGTCGTCGGCCACGACGCCTTGCGGGTCAGCGTGCCACCGGTGGCCGATACGTAGACGACCTCGTCGCCCGCCAGGTCGACCGGCGTCGGTCCCGCGTCGTAGAGCTCCACGAATTCGTCGGAGGCGCTGACGCCGCCGGTCATGACCTCGCTTACGAGCGGCCCGGTCGCCACGGGCCAGGTGGCCGCCGCGGCAGCCGTCGGCAGCTCCGGGGGTGCCGCACGGACGAGGCCCGTGGCCACCACGAGCGTCAAGGTGATGGCCGCCAGTGACGGGGCGGCGGCGCGAGGGCGCGACGACATGCCTGACCTCCAGGCGGGACATGGCGGCGGATCGATGTCGTTGTAGGGCGCGCCGCTTGCCAGGCGCTTCTCGGCCACTGCACGGCGCCTTATCGGGCTGCGCGCCAGGAGCCTGCGGCGGTCGGGCGCCCGCCCGCTCGGTGGTCGCGGTACGATGCCGTCCCCCGACCAGCCGATACAGAGGAGGCCACCCGTGGCCCGCGCCAAGCGAACCGCCCGCGCCGACGCCCGTCGTCGCTACCGTGCCGCCCAGGCACCAGCCGACATCGAGGGCGACGAGCCGCTGCCGGGTCCGCTCGCGACGACGTCCGCTCGCACGTCCGCCGCTGTCCCGGCGTCAGGGGGCGCCCTGGGCGGCCTGTTCAGCGGCATCCGCCTGCCCAGCGTGCGGGAGGACCTGGTGGCGATGCCCCAGGTCATCCGCACCTCACCGCCCATCTGGGCGGCCTTCGGCCTGGGGGTGCTGGCCATCGTGGCCGGCCTGGTCATCAACCCCAACGACACGGGCATCATGGGCTTCCTGCTGCCGCTCTTCATCCAGGCCCCCGGCATCCCGGTCCTGGTGGGCGGCTTCGTGGCCCCGCGGGGGGCGTGGTTCATCGGGCTGCTGCTGGGGCTGATGCAGGCGGTCGGGCTGCTCGCCGCGATCTACCGCACCACGCCGGACAACATCAGCGGCGGCTCCGCGTTGGTGGCGCTGCTCTCGGGGGCCATCCTCGGCGCGCTGTTCGGCGGCCTGGCGGGCTGGTACCGACGCTGGTTGCGCAACATGAGCACGCGCAACGCGGCCATGCGGGCGGAGCGCGAGAAGCAGCAGCGGCGCGACGCGAAGCGGTCGACCCGGCCCGCGCGCTGAACCGATCGGGCCGCTAGCGGCCGCCATCTGTCGGGGGCCGATCACCCCAGCCGGCGCATGCCGGCGTGCCCGAGGATTGCGTAACAACGCTAGAGACAACGTGAAAACCACCGCGGCCCGGACCGCGTTTGAGCCGAGCACCGCACGGGCCCAGCACCGAGGATGACGGCGATCAGCGGCGAACCATCCGCTGCCTGTAGGCCTGCTGTCGGCAGACGGACGAGCAGTAGCGGGCGCGGGAACCGGCCCAGAAAAGCCGACCGCAACGGTTACAGTCGACCGGGCTTGTTCCTGGTCGGTTCATGGCCGCCAGCCGCGTGCGGCGGTCTATCGCATCCTCAGCGGCGGCCCGGAGATTGCGGAGCCATCGCCTTGCGGTCTGGTCGTCCATCTCCTCGACGAGCGCGTCGAGTAGCGTCTCCGCGGTCCAGATGCGGTTGCGCTCTATTGCTGCCCGGAAGTCGCGCCGTTCGGCCTGCGTCGTCATCGTGAGAGTGTAACCGTTACGGTCGACACGCGCCGAACGTGCCCCTATCCGCCGGCTGAATCCGGTACGAGCTATGCAACTCGCACGGGCCGACGCGGGCGCGATATTCTGCGACCCAAATGGCGAAGTACGACGCGCTCCGGGATTTGCTCGCGGCATCGCCACGACCCGTCGACGTGACCATGGACGAAATCGCCCGGCGAGTCGGCGGCTTGCCGCCCAGCGCGCGCCGCCGCCGCGAGTGGTGGGTCAACAACGTCACCGGGCACGTCCAGGCCCGGGCGTGGCTTGAAGGCGGTCGGCGGGTTGAGGCAGTCGACCTTGATCGCGGGGTTGTCCGCTTCTCTTGACGCCTCGCTGGCTGCCGTAGGAGACGGGCGGCGGCAACTTCGATTTGGCGCGCGGCGCCGGTGCTTCACGAATGAGAGCCTAGGGGCCGCGCTCCGCGCGCCGACGACGATCTCCGGCCTCGGCCGGACCAGCTCGGGCGGCGGCGACGCGGCCCTACTGAATGCGGCCGCGCCGCCGGAGCTCGTCCCGCTCGTTGAGTAGACCGATGAGCACCCGGTGCCAGAGATGGTTGACCTCGGTGCTCGTCTCCTCGTTGTCCCTAAGGGCGAGCACGTGGGCCAGGATGGTGCCGAGGTCGTCCTTGGTGTGCTCTGCCGGTGCGGTTGGGTCGAGCGGAACGGCAACATCCACGCACACTGAGCGGTCTCCGGTCCGATGTCGCTCCTCGACCTCCCCCTCGGCAGCGCCGCCGATGGACAGGAAGAAGCTCCCGACCATCTCCCGTCCACGCTGGTGGTAGGTCCACCCCAGCTCATATGCCTGGCGCGCGAACTCCTCGAGGTCATCGTTGGACTCGAAGTCCGTGGGCACGCTGCCGCGGACCTTTCGGTCGCTGAACCACGAGTCGGGGTCGTCAACCAAGTGGGGCTTCACGCGCCAAGCGTACATCTCGAGCCGGTTACTCCGGCGACGGGGCGGCCCCTAATCGCCACCTTCCGTCGTGATGGAAGCCTGAGCCAGTCCGGTGGCAGCCATCGCGGCCGGTCCGCGCCGACCCCGATGGGCGCCGACGGGCGCCGATGCGATGAAGTCGCGCCACTCCGCCAGGGACTTGTTCGCGGCTCGCAGAGATAGGGTGCCGTCCCGAAACGCCCTCACCTCGGCGTCGTAAAAGCGGTCGAGCTTGCCGAAGTTGTCGGCGTCATGCTCCCACTGGCCGTTGTCGCGTTGGATCTCACCTGTGGCGACAGTCTGGATCAGGTTGCGTGGCGTGCCGACCATGTTGACTGGGTTGACGACGCGATGTCGACCATCGATACCCTCCCATGCCGCGTCGCGCACTCCGCCTCCTCGCACGGACCGGACGGATCGAGGCACGACGGGTCGGCAGCTACTGGGTCACGACACGCGCCGCCGTCCTCGCCTATCTCGCGGACGAGCGCTCCAGGCGGAAGGATCCGTACAAGCGCCGCCGGAGCGGATAGCCCAGAGTAATCAGGTTCGATTAGAGTGCGGCTGTGGTGGGCAGCCGACTCGAAGTCGCCGGAGGCAGCGATGGCGGTTCGGCCTCCGTGGAGGCGGAGCTTCGAGACATTGCGCTGGCGAATCCGTGGACACGCACACCACTTGCCTCGCCGTATGTCCTGACCGAAGACCGGCGTGGGGCTGCACCGTTCGCGCTCGACGTTCTTCCTGGCCCTTGGTCCGGTCCTGCGTTCACCGCCAGCGTGCTGGTGTTACTGCTCAATCCGAGTTGGCAGCCGGGCGTCGACGAGCGCGAGCTGATGGACCCACACCTCCGGCTCTTGTACCGAGCCCAGCTATCTGGTTTCGCGCCGTTCCCATGGCACCTGCAGTGCTGGTCAGCCGTCGGGGCGGGCCGGTACTGGGGCCCGCTGCTGCGGGAGGTGGCCGGCGAAACGGGGCCGGAGGCGGTGGCCACTCGCCTCGCCACGGTCCAGTGGGCCGCCTATCACTCGGCCACCTGGGTCAGCCCCGTGGGGGCCATCCCGAGCCAGACCTACACCGTGCGCGTCGTTCGACATGCCCTCGCGCGGGGCGCTCTGGTCATCGTTGCGCGTTCCTGGCGCAAATGGCTGGCGCTGGTGCCCGAATTGGCGCACACGCCCGTCATCCGGCTCCACACGCCGCGCCGGCCATACTTGACCCCGGGCAACATGGGCCAGGAAGGTTACCAACGATTGCTTGCGGCGCTCGAGGCAAGGTGAGTCGTGACGTCCGTCGCCCCGCCGATGTGCAAGGGCTGCACGCACCTCACCCGCGACAGCGACCGTCCGCTGGCCGACCCGAAGTGCGCTGCGTTCCCAGCCGGTATCCCCACCGAGATCTTGCTCAGCCGGGCTGACCACCGCACGCCGTATCCCGGTGACCGAGGCATGCAGTTCGCTCCGCAGACCGACCAGGACGCGAGGTACGCGGCCATGATCTTCGGCGACGAAGAGGGCACGGATGTCGCGCGGGTATCGTCGGCCGTCGCCTCGCGCGCTGAGCTCGCAGCCGCAGCACCTGCGGAGCTGCTGGGCCTGTATGGCGCAATCATGGACGAGCTACTCGCGCGCGGGATCGCGCGAACGTCCAATAACCCTGTGGCGGACTATGCCGAGTATCTCGCCGCCCGCGCCTTCAAACTCCAGCTGGTGCCGAATTCGGTCCGAGGTTATGACGCCGTCGACGAAACAGGCTTACGTTACGAGGTCAAGGCGCGCCGACTTCAAGCCAGAAACCGCGGACGCCAACTGAGCTTCTTCCGTGGCTTCGACCTTGCGGAACCAACCTTCGACGTCCTGATCGCTGTCCTGTTCGCCCCGGACCTCTCCGTGCGCCGCGCGGCCTTGATGCCCTTCGAGATCGTCCGGGCGCACGCAGCCCGGTCTGAACACGTCAACGGATGGCGAATGACACTCGCAGACGCCATCTGGTCGATTCCAGGAGTCAACGACGTGACTGAGCAGATCCGTTCGGCGGCCGAGGTTCCGGCCACTTAGACGGTCCATCACCGTAGAGCCGGCCGTCGAGCGCATGTAGAGCGATCTCGATCCGACGTGGCTGACCTGTCCTGCGGCCCGTCGTGGTCAGGTCGATGAGCCGTGAGCGCTCCAGGGCGCCTCGGGCCGTTTCGTCCACCGCTGTGCTCCGCGATGATGGTTGAGCAAACAACCATATCACGGGATTACGGGTGGCCGGGCACGCTCCCGCCCGGAAGGAGTCCTAATCGGCGGAAGCGGGCTGCCGCCACGTTGGCTCAAGATCGCACGGCCGCCGTTCCGATCGTCGGGCATAAAGCATGGCGCGACGCATGACCCAGAGGTCCTGACCACGTAGCCCAACGCCAGCGGGGGGCGGGTGCCCCGAAGGACTTATGGCCCGAATGAATTCATTGCCCACAAGAACCACACGCTGATGACCGCGAGCCACGCGACCACCGCGACTAAGGCCACGACTGTGCCGTGCGCCGTTGCTCCCAGGAAGTCTCGACCAGACCGCGCCGACCCCCCGAACAGCGTCGCCGCTCGTCCCATGGCGGCAGCGGCCCACAACCCGAAGTAGAGCCAGGCTGCAGGCGGTCTGTTGTCCCCGGTGTTCGAGAATGCCAACCACAAGCCGAGCAACAGGCCGACCGCCGCGCCGAGGCCGACATCGACCTGCAACCGCTTGGTCATGTGCCCAGCGTCCCCGCACCCGCTCCGGGCTACCAGTGCCGTTGGTCACACCGACGCCCCTGTCGGCTTGTCCCCTATATGCGTCTACCCGATACCGACCAACACCCGGCATCCACAGATCGGCGTGGCCATCGTGCCCCCGGGGCCACCGACAAGCCAGCGCAACTGTCGGGCAATCCGGCACTTGCCCGCCCGTGGCAGTGAGGCGCATCGTTCCGTCATGAGTAACCGAGCCGCCGTGGCGCGTGGACCTGATGGCGCGGTCCGTTATGCGCAAGCACGGGATGGCGGTCCGCTCGTTGCTCGCCCTTCTGGCCTTGGCATGGCTGCTAGTTGGTTGCGGCGTCCCGTTGTGCTGTGTTGACGTGTCATACCCGTACTGGGTGCTCAACGACAGCGCCCAGCCCGTTACCGTCGATTACCGTGGGCAGCTCCACCTAACCATCGCGGTCCCGCCCCACACCTATGGCGCGTTGGGCGAGGAACGCAGCCTCGACCAGACCCGGAGCCTCGCGGTCGTCGATGCGCAGTGCCACGTCATTCAGACGTGGCCCCTGGACGCGACCCACGACCTGCTGTACATCAGCCCGGCCGGGGAGCGCACGTTCGTGAACGCATTGGCCTGGGGGTATGGCCTGCGAACTGCCAAGCAGGCGACCTTGGCGAGGCTGACGCCGACGTGCCCGTGACCTTGGGGGACCCCCAAAGTGTCGGCGAGCACGGAGCGGCGGCGCCTACCCCAGGTACGCCAGCACACATCCACAGACCTGCGTGGCCATCCTGCCCCCGGGGCCACTGCCGGCCTCCGGCGCGGGCGCTCGCCCCATGATCTACGGGCCGCAGGGCTGGTCGTTCGGGCAGGGCGTGTCGTGCTGTCCGGAGTTGACCCCGGGTGGCATCCCTCCCGGTGGGATGATGATGGGCGGGAGCCCGGCGGTGCGGAGGACTTCCCGCAACACCATTCCCGGGCAGTAGAGCCGGACGCCATCGCACGCTGGGGGTCCGGCTTGGCCCTGCGGTTGTAGTTCTTGGACGGACGCCTGAGCTGGGGCAACGAAGACGTCCAGGGTCGCGTGGGCGGACCCGAGTGTGAGGTCAAGTTGCCAGCACCCAGGGCTTGGCAGGTCGATGCCCGATGGGTAGTTGCCGGCCGGCGAGTCAGCGGCCGGGAAGTCGAACTGGACCACTGGTGACGATGCGTTGAGCGGGTGCGCGGCGACCGTCAGGTGCGCGGCCTGCTGGATATGGCTGACCCACAAGACCTTCGTCCCGTCCTGCGGACCGTGCGCGAAGAGGAGGTCGGGCGGCGGGTACCAGAAGTACGCGACGATCCCTGCGCTGGCTGGCGTGGCGAACGCCCACGGGTTGTCGGCCAGCCCGATAGCCGCATCCGGGCCCGGTCCCGCGAAGACCTGCGTGGTCCCGCACCCACCAGCGACGGGCGCCGGCGAACTTGTCGCCCTCGCCGACGCGGTGGCGAAGCTGGTCGCGGGTGACAGGGAGGCCGCCGCAACCGGCGTGATGGCCGGAGTTGGCGACGTGGTGGTCGGCGAGGCACATGCGGCCAATATCAGACTGACCAACCCAACGATTAGTCCCCTCATGGCTTGCCGACGCTACATCGCTGCGGGCGGTTCCTTCAAGAGCCGGTGGCCACGGCACGAAGGTCGTGGCTAGGGCACTGGCACGCGCAGGAGTTGGTCCATGACCTGCTGGGCATCCTGGCTGCCCGTGTCCACGAACACGGCCTGCCCGTCGGTCGTCCACACCGCTGACACCGGTGGCCCGCTGACGAGCATCGGCACGGTCACCGACCCGTCGCTCGACGCGAGCGTCAGCCTGGGCGTGGCGTCGCTGCTCGGGTTGGCTTGCGCGATGTCGCTCATGCTCGGGCCGTAGGCCACCGCGCCCGCCGGGAGTGGCGGAACCGTGAGTGTCCCATCGGGACCCCACAGCAGGGTGCGCTCGTTCGTCGTCAGCAGCACCACCCGGTCGTCCGGCGTCCAGCCGAGGACCGTCGCGAAGACCCCGAGGTGAAGCACGGCGCCGGTGGTGAGATTGACGATGAGCGGCCCCTGGTAGTGGGTGTCAAGCTGGGCCTCGTCCGCCGCGAGGTAGCGGCCATCGCGGCTGAAGTAGGCCGGCGAGTCAACGAGGAGTCCGCTCGGGAACCGGGCCAGGGCGTGGCCACCGGGGAAGCGCAGGACGTGCAACTCGGCCTCGTAGTAGCCGGTGTTGGCGAGGACTATGCCGGTGGCGTGGAGGACGGTGTTGCGAGAGTGCTCCAGGACCAGCAGGGTGCCGTCCGGCGACCAGGCGGTCGGTGTCCCGAACGTAGTGATGAGGGGACCGAGGGCGCCGTTGGTCCAGACCTGGAAGTGGTCGCCGCCATACTCAGCCTGCGGAATCGCCGAGTTCAGGACCAGTGAGCCGTGGCCACTGCCGAGGACGCCAGCCCACGTGCCGGGGATGGCCGGCACGAGCACTCCGAGGGTCGACGTAGTGCTTGTGGGCAGGTGCAGCGTCACCGCGCCGTTGACCCCGTCGGCGCCCGGCTGGAAGACGGCCAGGACGGCCGCATTGAGCCACCCGAAGCCTTGGCCCACATAGGTCGCCACCTTCGTGCCCGCAGTTGTGAAGACCTCGACGGTCCCGTTGCTCTGCGTGTCCCACACGAGGACGGCTACCAACTTGCCGTCGGGTGACAGTTGCAGGGAGCGGACCTGCGACACCGTGTCGAGGACGAGCGTCCCGGGCGGCAGGGTCGGCGCGGGTGTCGACGTCGGACCGGGGGTCGGAGTCGGGAGCGCGGCCACCGGCGTCGGTGTCATCGAAGCCGTGCTCGGCGGCGACGTGACCGGGGTCGCGCCGCACGAGGCGCTCACCGCGACGAGCAGGGCCGCACACCCCATCGCCAGCGCAGACGCGCGAACTCGGACCATGCCACCCCGTTCCTTCTCCAGAGGATAGGACGAGCCGCGAAGGTCGGCGGTGTCACGGTCGCGTTGGGCCACGAACCCCGCCCAGCGGACCTGGCTGCGGACTACCCTGGCGGGGCGGTGGCGATCGGGTAGGAGGTGCAGTCGGGCGGCGAAGTCGGTACCGGGCCGTCGAACCGCACGCTGCCGTCGGCGGCGACGACCACGTTGAGGTCCGTCTCACCGGGCGACGGGGTCTGCGTCGGGTTCCAGGTGTGCGTCGCTGTCCCCTGTACCTGCGGGCCGGTGACCGAGACGGTCGTCGTCCCGGGGCGGACCCCGATGCGGGTAGTGGGACACCACCCGGCCTGCCACGGGTCAAGCGTGAACCGCTGCCGGTCGGTGCCGCCGAAGCCGAGGAAGCCGGTGCTGGGCGTGTCGAGTTCGAACACGATCGGCGCCGCTGACACGTTGCGCAGCTGCACGGTGGCCACCTCGCCCGAGCCTCCCCAGCACCCGGCAAGGGAGAGCGGGAGCAGGCAGGAGACGGCCGCCAGGCGGGCGCGTCGGTGGATCGACCGGCGGTGTCGAAGGCCCATCTCGACCGGTCCTCGCGTCAGTGGGTAGCGGGGCAGGGCGGTCTTCAGCCGGGGTGGTGGGCGAAGGGCGGCACGAACGGCGGGCGACGCCGATCGGGCTCCAGCGGCGGCGCGATCGCCAGACTCAGGCCCAGACCGACGAGTGACACCACCAGGATGGCACCCCCGACCAGAATGGCCAGACCAAGCGGCATCACCAGCGCCCGGTCCGTGCCCGCGAGGGCGACGGCCCAGCCGATGACGGCCAGGGCCGCGAACACCGAGACCAGCCAGGGCCGGTGGTCGGGCCGAAGCGCCAGCACCACGCCCAGCGCACTGGCCACAATCGCGCCCACGATGGCCACGACGGCGACCTCGATGTAGGCGCCCACGTCGGCGGCGCGGGCGTTGGCGATCTGGGCCAGCCCGATCTGTCGAGCCGCCACGACCAGCGCCAAGGGCACTGCCGCGATCCACAGCGCCGCGGCACCGAAGCCGAGGAGCCGAACACCCTGCCGGATGGTCCGCCGCACGGGGTCACCTGCTACCACCGGGACGGCGAGCGCCGACATCGTCCGTAGTCCCGGTGAGCAGACCATGGGCCGTCCTGATGGGACGGTCAAGAGCCGGATGGCCCGCCGCCGTCAACCAGGGCGGGGTGCGTGGCCGCGCGCCACCACGAGGAAGGCCGTCGCGGGCATCCAGGAGGTAGAGGTCTGGATGACATCCGGCTCTTGACGCTCGGGCGTGACCGGCCGATGGTGAGCACGGATCGCTCCCGGTGGCCGGTCGATCCGGGAGGCGTTGCTGTGAGCGAGCCCGAGCGCAAGACGGCGGTCCACAACGCCGGCGCCTTCTTGTCCGACGGTCGCGGTCCGATCGGCATCCCCATGCGCACCCTGACCGACGAGTACCACGACGAGCCGACCGAGCCGGAGGACGCGGAACGGATCCCCGACCCGGAACCGCCTGGCCTCATCCGGCGGGTGCTCGACCGGCTCTCTCGGCGATCCCACCCGTAGGGCGGCGCGGCACACCGGCCAGCTCCTGGCGGGGAGCGGAGCGGGGCCAGGGTGAGGCTAGCGGGCGGCGCTTAGCTGCGGCTTACCGCGGGTGGGCACGCTCCCGCGAGAGGGGGGCCCACGCGTCGGGCCGCTGCACCGTACGCTCGGGCATGTCGGTGCGACTCCTCTCGCCCCGACCATTCCTTCTGCCGTCAACCTCTGGCGGACCGCGCTATCGTCGGGTCCGTGAGCGATCCCCGGATGTACAGCCAACTGGCGTCCTGGTTCCATCTGATCACCGCCCCGGCCGACTATGCCGATGAGGCGGCAGACGTGGTCAGGCTGCTTGCCACCTCTGGCGTCACCCTCGGCCCCGAGCATGCCGATGCCACGGTGCTGGAACTGGGTTCCGGTGGCGGGAATACGGCGTCCCACCTCAAGGCCGGCGCCCGCCTCACGCTGACCGACATCGCCCCGGCGATGCTGGCCCTCTCCGCGACGCTCAATCCGGAGTGCGAGCACATCGCGGGTGACATGCGCACGCTCCGTCTGGGCCGCACCTTCGACGCGGTGCTCCTGCACGACGCGGTGACCTACATGACGACGGAAGCCGACCTCCGGGCGGCGATGGAGACGGCGTTCGTCCATCTTCGCCCCGGCGGCGCAGCCGTCCTGCTGCCCGACTTCACGGCGGAGACGTTCCGGGCGGAGACGAGGCACGGCGGGCACGACGGCTCCGACGGCCGGTCGCTCCGCTACCTCGAATGGACCTCCGACCCGGACCCCGCGGATACGACCGTGGTGACCGACTACGCCTACCTGCTGCGCGAGGCCGACGGATCGATGCGCGCGCTCGGTGACCGGCACGTGCTGGGGGTCTTCCCCCGTGGGACGTGGCTGCGCCTCCTCGCCGATGTCGGGTTCTCGGCGCACCAGTCTGTCGGCGTATCGGGACGCGACGTGTTCGTGGGCGTCCATCCGTGACACACCAGGTGGCCGAGCGACCAAGGTGGCCGTCGGCCTGAGTACTCGTGGCGCGAGCGGCCGTGCAGCCTGCCCGGATGTCCGGCTGGGCGACGCCCACGGGCTCGCGCACCTGGCACGCCTACCGCGTCGACGGCTGGTCGCTCTGCAGGCGCTATTGGCCCCAACCCGAGCGCTTGTACGCGATCCCCGGCTCGCCCACCTGCCGGGCCTGCCGGAAGATGGCCGCGCTGCGGCAGGCGACGGGCGCGGTGCCGCAGGGCGTGCTGGACGACTGACGACTATGGCGCCTGCGTGGCGCTCTCGGGCGGGAACGTCAGCGTGCTGAGGATCTTCTCGGCGAGCGGCGCGAGCGTGTCGAACTCCGCCGCCGAGGGGGCCTCGATGAGGATCAGGATGAGCTTGCTATCGCGCGACGACACCTCGAGCCGTTGACGCACGCCGGAGTCGAGCGCGATACACGCGTCTGTCAGCGGCGCCGTGCACGGTGTGATCGAGACCGATATGGGGTCCGTGGTCTGGCAGGCGGCAGCGTCGATGATGCTGATGTCATATTCGGTCGTCCCGAGGTCACCGAACTGACGGATGCGCGGTGGGCTGAGCCGCAGGCCTGTCGCGGTCCGCAACCAGGCCAGGAACTGGGCCTCTGGATCGGGCCCGATGGCGACCGGGGCTTTGCTGGCGCACAGGTCCGTTGCCAAGTTCGTCGGCCAGTAGATCGCAAACCGGTCCTCCGGGCTGGTCGTACGCGCCAGGCTGAGGTTGATGTGGTTCGAGGCGGAGACCGACCAACCCTCGTCGGCGATCGTCAGGGTTGGGCTGCCTCTCAGGGCTACCGCCCGATACTGGCCGGGTGCGATGGGCACCGGGGCGGGGAATCCCACCCCGAACGCAGCGATCACGGCCGCGCTCGGTGAAGGCGCGCTGGACGGCGTCGGCGAGAGCATGGCCGACGGCGACGCCCCGGCGACCGTGGTGGGGGTGGCAGCGGGGTGGCCGGCGCCTCCGGCCAGGGTCACGACCACGACCACGACCACGACGGCGGCGCCGATGAGCCAACGGCTGCCTGCCCGGTCCGCAATGGCGGCCCCCAGCCCGACCCGTCCGGTGGCCAGCGCTGGCGCGGCGGCCGCCAGGTCGAGGGCGTAGGCGTGCACCGGCTCGGCCAGGCCCTTGAGGGTGAGCTGACCCCGGTCGGCGAAGGACCAGCCGGCGCCGCCCGCGAGGTCGCGCACGGTGGCGCTGACGAGCACCTCGTCCGAGCCGGCGGCGGCCATCAGCCGGGCCGCTACGAGGACGGTGAGACCACCAGCCTTGCCCTCGCGCGTCTCGACCTCGCCGGCATGGACGCCCACGCGCACCGCGAGCCCTAGCGCAGCCACCCCGGCCACGATCGCGCGCGCACAGGCCAGGGCGTCGGTGGGCCGGGCGAAGGTGGCGAAGAAGCCATCGCCGGCGGTGTCCATCTCGTGGCCGCCGGTCGCCTTGAGGGCCGCCCGCACGACCGCGTGGTGGCGGGCCAGCAGCTGCCCCCACGCCCGGTCGCCCAGCTGGGCGGCCTGCTCGGTCGAGCCCACGATGTCGGTGAAGAGCACCGTGCGCAGGTCGCGTGATCCACCCGCCGGCCGCCCACCCATCATGGCCCGGTGAGTGTACGACCCGACGGTCAGCCAACGGGCCTCGAGTGACCTGTCTGAGGCGACTGTCGGCGCACGGAGGCGCTCCGGCAGGCGATGGGCGCCGTGCCCCACGATGTGCTGTGTGGGCGAGCGTTGGCTGTCCGCAACCGCGCAGGAGGGCCTGAGTGTTCCTCCATCTATCGTTGGTCCTCGCGGTCGTCTCCGCGGTCCTCATCGTCGTCGGCCGGGTTGGGAAGCGCTGGCCGGTGGCGATCGCGGGCTTCGCATTGCTCGCTTGGCGGGATCCCTCGTCCTGCTGCCAAGGGACGGCATAGCCCCTCGAAGCCAACCGGCCGGCCGCCACCACGGCGGCGTCAGGGGCGACGCTAGGGCAGCGGATCCGGGCGGCACCTACGGGTAGCTGCGCGTCGCCGGTCGGGCGTTCTGGGCCTTCCCTATGCGGTCACTCGTGCTCGTGCTGCTTGTGGCCCCAGGCCGACCGGGCGGCGGCGATATCGTGGCGGTCGGCCTCTGCAGTCGCCCGTCTGCCCGCTCCCCAGCCCGTCCAGGGCCGGGTAGTCCACCGCTGCGCCGCGTGGACCGCCTTCCAGGGACACCAGCGGGGCGCTCGACACCGGCGCATCCTAACGTCGCGACCGCTACGCTGGCGGGCATGTCCGTCTGGTCAGAGGTCGGCGACCGCGTCTTCACCCGGCGCTACGCCTTCTATGACCAGAACATCGGCGCGATCCTCGGCGACGACGGCGTCCTGATCGTCGATACGCGCATCTCGCACCGTCAGGCGGACGAGATCCTGGCCGACCTCCGCTCGCTGACGGCGTTCCCCGTGCGAGCCGTGGTCAACACCCACGGCCACAACGACCACGCCTTCGGCAACCACCGCTTCCGGCCGGCGCCCATCTGGGGTCACGCTCGGTGTGGCCGGATGATCCGGGACACCGGCACGGCGCAGATCGCCGCGCTGTCGAAGGCGATCCCGGCGCTCGCCGAGGAGCTCGCCGAGGTCGTCCTCGATCCGCCGGACCGGACGTTCGACGACACCGGGATCACCGTCGACTTCGACGCTGGCGGCCGCCGGGTCGAGCTCCGCTACCTCGGTCGCGGGCACACCGACAACGACGTGGTCGTCCTCGTGCCGGACGCGGACGTGCTCTTCGCCGGCGACCTCGTCGAGAACGGGGCACCGCCATTCTTCGGCGATGGCTACCCGATGGAGTGGCCGGCGACGGTCGAGCGGATGGTCGATCTCGTCACCGGCGCGGTCATACCCGGCCACGGCGACGTCGGCGACCGGGCGTTCGCGATGAGGTCGATGGTCGAGATCCGGACGATCGCGGAGCTCGCGTCGCTCGTCCACGACGGTACGCTCGATCTGAACGAGTCGATCCGGCGCGCCCCCTACCCGGCGGACGCGGCCCGCGAGCCGCTCGAGCGAGCGCTCGCGCAGCTGCGCGGCGAGCTGGACTGACTCAGCCGGGGTCCCGGAGAGTCCGGACCATCGCAGCGAGGGGCGGCCGGCGACGCGTGGGGCTCGATCCGAAGGCCGAGCTGCGGGTAGACGACCATCAACGTGGCGTCGTCGAGCGTTGGGTCGCTCGAGAAGCTGCAGGATGCGTCACGGACCTCCGCACCGCTGTCGTTGTGGGCCACCTCGACAGCCTCGCCGGCACCCCCCAAGGCCTACGCTTCGCGGGCATCCTCGAGGACGAAGCGATGATCAGAGCGGAGCGGGGCCAGGGTGAGGCTACCGAACGGCGCTTAGCGGCGGCTTTGTGGACCGGCCGACTACATGAGGATCCGCGATCGGCGGCATGCCTAAGCTATCGTCGTGACTCTCTGGTCGTCGCCGGAACCCGCAGGGCGCGATAGCGCGGTCGCGACGCGAGGCACCGCGTTATGGCTGCTTGCGGCGACGTGTATCGGGGCGTACCTGATCGGGCTGCTGCTCATGACTCAGCCGGGAGCGATCCCGATGACCGACGGGGTCTGCCGCTTGGGCACGATCGGGGGCGTCGGGCTCCTCCTTATCAGCGGGTCGCTCATCGTCGCGCTCCTGACCTTTCTGCGCGCCGCAGGCCACCGGATGCTGCGCTGGAGCCTCGCCATCGGCGGGATCATCGGACTGCTGCTCGTCTGTGGCCTCGGTGGTCTCGTCTTGGCCGGTTGCGCCGTGGGTTAGGCCACGTCGGCGAGCTGGCACAGCCGGCCGTGTAGCCTCCCGCCGTGGACGGCTGGGCCATCCCCGCACGCTCGCGCACCTGGCACGCCCGACGGTCTGACCCGAGTCCCGTGCGACAATCCCTATAACGTCCCTGCCCGGAATCGCGTGGCGTGTGCGAGAGAGGTCTGATGGGAATCCAGATTGGCGCTCTGGTCGCAGTGTTCGTCGCAGTGTTCGTCGCAGTGTTCGTCGCAGTGTTCGTGCCCCTGTACGTTGTGCTGATCATCCGCCGCAGAAGGTGATCACATCAGGCACCTGGGCGCCAGGGAGGCGCCGAGGGGACCGTAACGGAACATCCGTCTGGCGCGTCGATGGGTCATGAGCGACTGGCGCCAGCCCACCGACGAGGACACGCGCCGACGGCGTGGCATGACGTTCGCCATCGTGGTCGCCATCGTGGTCGTCGCCGTGGTGGCGCTCGTGGTGCTGGCGGGGCTGGCCGTGCTCGTGGCGATGCTGCAGTACGGCTGACTGCCGGCCATCAGGTCGTTCAGCCTTGCTCCCGCTCCGGTGGTGGCGCGCTCGCCGAACGACGTTGCAGGACCGTCGAGGTCACGAGCTGTAGGGGTGCTATGGCCAGTGGCGCCGCTGGCGGGTTGGGGCCTGCCTGGACCGCCCTGCACGTCCACAGGAGTGGCTGCCGGCGGCCCTCAGAGCGCTAGGTCTGGGTACCTGGCCGCGAGCCACCGCAAGACGGCGGGGGTGCCCAGTTCGGTCCGGTAGCCGAGCGCGTGGCACCTCCGGCAGCGGAAGTTGCGTCGCACCGGAGGCCGGTACCACACGATCGGCCGGTAGAGCTTGGCCACCCGGGCACTACAGCCGGGGCAGTGGAACCACCAGCGCACCCGACCCTGGGGCGCGGTCGGGGCCAGCTCAAGCGGGATAGTGTCGCTGATGGCCTCATCGTCGAGGTTATACGCGATGACCAGGGCGGAACCGCCGCCGGGCAACTGCGCCATCGCCCACAGCACGCGGGCCACGGGCCCCTCGTCGTCCCAGACCATGGCTCCTTCGAGCTCCCGCCACCCACGCCGAGCCAGGAAGTCGGTCGAGAGCTGCCGGCACTCGTCAGTCAATGTCCGGCGCTCGTGGCCGTACCACCGGCTACTGCCGAAGGCGCCCATTACGAATCGCCCTCCCGTCGATTTTGGTAAATCAAGGGCGTTGCGGCCACCCGAGGCCGCCGTCGTCCCCACGCCAGCTGTCCCACAGAGGTGCAGCCGACCATCAATCCTTCCGCGCTCGACCTGCGGTATGTCGGGTCTCCAGCGTCTCAGCTCGCGCGGCACGCGCAAGGCGTTCGATGCTGAATAGATGCCCAAGCAGGTCGTGGCCTTGAGATAGGCGCACGAGGTGGGCTTCGATCTGGGGGACGTACCGTTCGGCGGCCTCGGCATCGCCCGACGCAGCTTGAGTGGCGCTCACGGCGCCTCGTCGGCCCGCATGACCGCGTCGACCGGGGGAGCGGTGTCCGACTCCACCGCCTCATCTCCGGCCTCGGGATCCCACGCGGAGCGCGGGTAATGCTGCTCCACGGGAAGATCGTCGTACTCACGCACGAGCTGCCGCCAGTCCAGGTCGTCCTCCTCGGGTGGCGTTGGTGCGCCCGTTACGCCCGATACGCCCGTTACGCCCGTTACGGATGCCCTAGGCGCCGCGGGGTCGGCCTCAGCTGGAGCCTGGTCGTCGTAACGGCCGTAACGGTCGTAACGGGTTCCTGGGTCATCCTCGGGCGGGTCGTCGTCGGCGAGGTAACGGGCCCAGGCGTCCTCGAAGTCGGCAGCTCGATAACCGCGGGCGACGTCGGCACCGTCGCGGATCGGCCTGGGGCGAATCCCGAACGGGCGCAGAAGCTTGGCCACGAAGGTCGCCGTGGCGGGCTTGCCTCGGATGTCACCCCAGGGCGACTCCTCGATGCCGACGAGAGCTTCAAGGAGCGGGGCACTCCAGAGCCAGTCGGCGTGCTGCTCCGTGAAGACGCGCCGGACGTCGCCGAGCAACGTCAGGCCCCAGTTGTCGTCGGCGCCGGCACCGGCTCCGGACAGCGCGACGGCGGCCTGGCGCGCCCGAGCCGGCCACGTCCCGCCAGCGGTGTCAGCGATGGCCAAGAGCGGCTCCCAGCCGTCGGCTGCCCGATCGCCTAGCTGGCCGGGGATCTCGGGCTCGGCGCCCGTCAGGTCAAGGCGGGCCAGTTGGGCGGCGAGTGCCTGGCGGACGGGCGCAGCGAGCCGTTTCGCCGTGCGATAGCGGAAGCGCTCGATGCGCTCGCCGGGCGCCCGCCGCGCAAGCTCGATGACGACGGCGCGGTCAGTGATGGTGTCGGGCAGCGGACCGATGCCGGCCAATGCCTTGGGACCGTAGATATCGAAGTCGATGAGGTCGAAGCCCCGCCCACGCGGCATGGCGCGGGAGACGTACGTGCCCCGGCGGTTCCCGCTGTTGAAGACGGCCCGGATGCCTTCGAACTGGCCGCTCCGGTCGCCGAACACGGTGTCGTATTCGTCGAGCAGGAGCGTCGGGTGGTCGCGGTCGATCTTCCGGAAGGTGACCGCCTCCGACGGCCGAACGGCTCGCCACGGCTTCGCGACCAGCAGGTCCAAGACGTCGAACGTACGCGTCTTGCCGCTCTGCTTGACCGGACTAGTGACGACGAGATGGAGGAGGGTCTCGAACTGCGCCCAGGTGTAGGTGAGCGCGACCCACAGGGCGATGGCCACCGGCTGCGCCGGGTCACGGAAGGCGACGAAGCGGCACAGCAGCGCCTCGACCGCGGTCAACGCGTCGGCCAGGGTGGTCGCGCCGTCTGCAGCGCCGGCGGCGCCGTCGACTTCGCGCTCGCCCACGGCAGTGCCATCCAGGCCGTACTCGGCGAGCGCCTCAGTGGGGTTCGGCTCGGCCATCGTCACGACGTCCTCGCTGCTTATCTGCGACCGAGACGCCACACGTCGTACGCGTCGACTCCGTGTCCATCGGCCGCGAGTGCACAGCCCGGGCTGTGGCACCAGACGCGCGTGTCGTCCGCACTGATCGACAAGCTCGGCGATCGGTCATCGTGGCCGGGACAGCGCACCGTCCGGCCCGGCGCAGCACGCTCGACACCCCACTCACGAGCCAAGACCGTGCAGACACCGACCGCTCGGTTGAACCGCTGGATCGGCGAGTCGCGGACGGGCGTGGCCCGCGGCCGAACGGCGGCGGATTCCACGGGCAAGGGTGCGAAGCGTGCGGCCAGCGAGTCGAGGGTCCAGGGCGCCGCCCGGCGAAGGCCGGCAAGCGTGGCGGTCAGCGTGCTGCCGAGGGGCGCGCCGGTGACAGGATTGACCAAGGGGTGACGCTCGCCGGTGAGCGGGTGCGGCATGGTCGGCAGCCGCAGGGCATGACCAAGGTTGCCCGGGCGCGGGGCGCGTTCCGTGGCCGGTCGCAGCTCAACCCGGTCGATGCGGTCGAGGCCGACGCCAGCTACGGCCACCCGCAACGCACGGTGCATCGTCACCGCGGGCACGGCCACCTCGGCGGCCAGCCATAGGTGTGCTCGCCCGGCACGGCTCCGCTCGACGGCGCAGGGCACGCCGGCCCCGACGAGCCAGCGTCCCGCGTCGAGCGCACGCGCCCAGCCATCGTTGGTGTCGAAGTCGAGTGCCCCGACCTGGGTCAGGCCGTCGGCGCCCGGGAAGTAGGCGCCCACCGGCGCGCGACGGTCAAGGGCCCGGCGCACCACCTCGACTGTGAGCGGCTCGCGGACGGTCACGTAGTGGTCGCCGGCCCAGCGGTTGTAGACATCAAGGCGCGGGGCGAACGCCGCCACGTAGGTGGCGATGACGTCGGCCGCACCGGGCTCACTCACTTTTGCCCGCCGAGGTGGGTCGCGACGGTCGCGAGGATTGCGCGGTCGTCGATGCGCAAGCCCAACCCGCGCTCGAGACGGGTCCTGCGGAGGAGTGCCTCGGCGGGCGCCCGCCATGGTCGAGCCTCGCCGCTCGGGTTGGCAGCGACGCGCGTAACGCCCGTGTCACGGGGCTCCACGACCAGCGCGGCGGTCACCGGGAGCCCTCTCTCGACCGCTCGCCGACGGCGCTCAGCAGGGACGCTGGCTGCCCGGTCGGTCGACGCCGCAGTCCCCGCTCGATCAGCACGAGGGCTTGAGCAGCCGGCGATCGGCGCTCGGCGCGCGCCAGGTCGCGGAGGCGTTCGAGCGTGTCGTCGGGGATAGGCAGCGGGACCGTTCGCATTGCCCGTTAAGCCTGGGTGACTAGCCCCCCGGTTAACCCGCGCCTAACTCGGCAAGACGCTACTTCTTCTCAGGGAGCGGCAGCCACGGCGTCAGCTGACGAAACGGGGCAGGATGATCTTCCATCCGCGTACGTAGCGTCGTCTCCGCGATCCCTACCTCGTCCGACCACTTGTCGAACCGGCGATCATGCGCATCCGCAAGCTGACCGACGGACGGTTGGTGATGACCCTGCTGCTGGCAACGGCGCAGCGCCGCAATGAGGTCGTGGCGGACCTCTGTATCAGTGAGAAATGGCCGTCCAGGCTTCTTCCGGCCCCTCCAGTCGTAGTCCCGCAGGAGCGGGATGGCCCGCAGAAGGACCCGACACGAGCGTTCGGGATTTGGGTCCGCCTCCAGCCCCACGATGGCCACTCGCCCCGGGATGGTGCCGTCGGCCTCCCACTCCAGCCGGGCAGCGGCGTCGGGGTGGCGGATGACTGTGCGGACGTGCCGCCAGGCTGCCGAAGCCGTCACCTCCAAGGAACCGAGCGTGCCGTCCGGGTTGTACTCAATATTCTCGGTAGGATCGTCGAGAGTTAAGGCGGCCGACCGCCCCTCATCCTCCGGGCGCGTGCGCCTCTCGACCAACTCGACGACATAGGCATCCCAGTCGGTCTTGGCGGGCAACGGCATACCGTCTGCCCAAGAAGCCACGAGCGCGGCCCAGCGCGAAAGCGGGAAGGTGCCAGCCAGCCGCTCGACGGGCTCGGCGTCGGGAGTCTGGAACACCTTCTCCTCCAGCGTCGAAACGCGATACGTTCGCCCGTCTGCGGACGAGAGCCTACGCGACGGACCGAGGCCGCTCATCCCGCCAATGGATGTCGACCCGGTCCGGGTCGAACCGGTTATACCCTCGGCGCCCGGGACCGACTGCCACATGGTCGATGACGGCGGACAGCACTGCCCGCTTGGAATCGAACGAAAGGGCTGGCCACCGCTGTCGTGCAACGCCCGTAAGCATCGCAAGCGCCTGAGTGTCGGTCTCCGCGACGAGGAGCTGGTTGGTCGCGGCGATTCGAGCCTCGATCCGGCGTCGCAATTCGAGATAAGTGGATCGGTCAAGCCGGTGCCCGTCGTAGTAATCGAATTCGAGCTCGCGCAGCGCCGCCTCGTCGGCCGCCAGCCGACCAGTTTCGTCGCGGCTCATCCGCCGCTGGTTGCGTCGACGCACGGCGGCCGCGAGTGCTGGAGAGTCAAGCGCGCTTAGCGCAGCCTCCGTGATGAGACCTTCTAGCGGCTCCGCCACGATGTGCGTCGTCCCGCAGCCCAGATCGGTTCGACACCCATACCGCCGTGTGCCATCAGTCCGTCGAGTCGATGAGAGTCGCTCGGAACACCGGCGACACCTGAGGAAGCCCGTGAGAAGGAAGGTGCGAGCCCCCGTATGGGGCTTGAGCCGTTGCGGCTCGGCCAGGATCGCGCGCAGGCGCTCGCTGGTGGGTCGGTCGATGATTGCGGGCCACGCACCGGGACCCACGAAGGCGCCGCGGTGCTCGCGCCAGCCAGCCAGTCGCGCGGACATGAGTAGCTGCCGCAGCGACTGACGCTGCCATCGCTTGCCCGTGGAGGACGTGACCCCACGCTCATTCCAGTCGGCACAGATGCCCCGCAAGGTTTCACCGGCAAGGAGCCGCGCGGCACCGTCCCGGACGAGCCGCGCTTCGTCCTCATCAAGGTAGAACTGCACCGGACGAACGATCAACCCCGCTTGGTCACGAACAGGTTGCAGGCCGAAAGGTCGACTACCACCGCCGTTCCAGAGCCCTGCCTTAGCGCGCTCCTGCGAGGCTCGAGCCTGGCGTTCCGCCTTGTGTTCGCTCTCGTAGCGAGCGAACGCTCCTAGCGTGCGGGCCATCACGCGCCCTGAGGGAGTGCCGAGTTCCAGGTCGCCCGCCCGAACGGTCTGGATTGCCACGTCCTTCGCCTCGCATACGCCGATGAACTCCTCGAGTTCAATCGGTGAGCGATGCAACCGGTCGGGATGCCAAGCCAAAACCGCATCGACGGTACCTCCGCGCAGGTCACCAAGGAGCCGGCGGTAGGCGGGTCTCGGCTTCCCGGAGTAGGCGGAGATGTCATCGTCCTGGTAGACCCCGACCACGTTCCACCCCAGCCGAGCTGCCAAGGCACGACAGTCAGTCTCCTGTCGAGCGACACCGAGACCGGCGCCTTCACGGTCCTGGCTGATGCGAACGTAGATACCAGCGCGCCGGTCACGGCGATCCTGGCGGTCTTGCATAGTCGAATGATAGCCCTTCTAGCGTTGTCTGCGAATGCCGGCGTGGCCCAGCTGGCGGACGCCCTCCGGTCGAGGCGGACCACCGCGGGCCCGCGCGACCTCGGGCAGGGGTCGGATGCGACGGGCGATGAGGTTGACCACGGCATGCTCGCGTTCCAGCGTCCCCTCCACGTACAGCAGCGCGTGGCGGCGCACCACGCCGCGCAGGCGCGCCCAGGCGTCCGGCCAGAGGGTCACGTTGACCATGCCGGTCTCGTCCTCCAGGGCCAGGAAGACGGTGCCGCGGGCGGTCATCGGATGCTGGCGCGTCACGACCAGGCCGCCGATCGCGACCGGCCCCGGCCGGTGGGTCGCCAGCCGCTCCGCCGGCAGTGCGCCCAGGCTGTCCAGCGCCGGTCGGAAGAGCTCCACCACCTGGCGGCGGGCGTCCAGCGACAGGATGGCGTAGCTGTCGCCGAGTCGCTCCAGCTCACTGGGCGGCGCCAGCTCGGGCGCCGGGGTGGGCGGCAGGCGCAGGCCCAGCGGCCGGCCGGCGGCCCGCTCACCGGGTCGCCCGCGCACCGCACCAGCCACCTCCCGGACCTGCCACAGGAGCTCCCGCCGCGGTCGGCCCAGGCCGT
The DNA here is from genome assembly GCA_044449585.1 of Candidatus Limnocylindrales bacterium. Taxonomy (GTDB): domain Bacteria; phylum Chloroflexota; class Limnocylindria; order Limnocylindrales; family CSP1-4; genus DASPUH01. The sequence continues at coordinate 1,756 of JBIOID010000004.1, read as the reverse complement.
CGAGCGCCCCGGCACGGATGAGGCGCTCGAGGATCTCCTCCGGCAGGCCCGTGCGGGCGACCACATCGGCCAGTGAACGAAAGGGGCCGAGCGCCCGCTCGGCGACCAACCGTTCGGCCGACTCCTCGCCGATGCCGTTGACCAGATGCAGGCCCAGGCGGATGCCGTATCCGGCCGCCGCACGCGGCTCGTGGGGGCCGCCGACCCACTCGGTGGCGGTGCGGAAGCGGCTGCGCTCGAGGTCGACCGGCAGGATGGCCACCCCGTGGCGGCGGGCGTCGTTGATGAGCACCTCGACCGGATAGAAGCCCATCGGCTGGGCGTTGATCAGGCCGGTCACGAACTGGGCCGGGTAGGTCAGCTTGAGGTAGGCCGATTCGTAGGCGGTCCGGGCGAAGGCGGCCGCGTGGCTCTTGTTGAAGCCGAAGCTGGCGAACCCGGCGACGCGCCGGAAGAGCTCCTCCGCGTCCGCCTCCGTCAGGCCGCTCGTGGTCCGGCAGCCCGCCACGAAGCCCTGGTGCAGCTTCTCCATCTCGCCCGTCGAGCGCCACGTGCCCATCGCTCGCCGGAAGCCGTCGGAGGCGCCGGCACTGAAGCCGGCCACCTCGATGGCGATGCGCATGACCTGCTCCTGGTAGAGGATCACGCCCAACGTCTCGCCCAGGATCGGCTCGAGGCTGGGGTGCAGGTAGGTCACCGGCTCCAGGCCCTGTCGCCGCCGCAGGTAGGGATGGACCGCGTTGCCCTGGATGGGCCCGGGCCGGATGATGGCCACCTCCACCACCAGGTCGTCCAGGGTGGCCGGCCGCGACCGCGGCAGCGTCTGCATCTGGGCCCGCGACTCGATCTGGAAGACGCCCACCGTATCGGCCGCCTGGATCATGGCGAAGACCTCCGGCAGGTCCTCCGGCAGGGCATCGAGGTCCACCCGCCGCCCACAGTCGGCTTCGATGTCGCGCAGGGCGTCGTCGATGGCCGAGAGCATGCGCAGACCGAGCAGGTCGAGCTTGATCAGCTTGAGCGTCTCGACATCCCGCTTGTCGTACTGCACGACGACGCGGCCGGGCATGGTGGCCCGCTCGAGCGGCGCGATGTCGACCAGCGGGGCGGCCGTCACGAGCATGCCGCCGGTATGGATGGAGAGATGACGCGGGTAGCCGTCCAGCCGGGCACAGAGTTCGAGCCAGCGCTCCCACGGCGAGAGGCCGACCGTGCTGCCGCGCCCGGGGGCCCCGCGCGAGCCATCGATGCGCCGCGCCGCCGGCAGCGCGACGCCCGACTCGGGGTCCACCGCCTGCGCGTCGTCGCGCAGCCAGGCGACGCTGACCGGCGTGTCGCCGGGACCGCCCTCGTCATCGGTCGGGCCGCGCCGTCCCGCGCGGGCCGGGGGAACGGGCCGGTCCAGGCGGCCCATGCCGTCGACCAAGCCGCGCTGCCGGGCACGCTCGGCGCTGGCCCGGCTGCCGGTCGCCTCCCCTGCCTCCTCGCCGGGCGTGCGGAAGAACTCGGCGAAGCCACCGTCCGCCTCCAGGTCGCGCCGCACCATGACCGAGTCATAGGTCTCCAGCGCCTTGGCCACGCGATCGACGAGCGGCCGCGGGAAACCCAACGCATAGCCCACCTCCCGCACCGCCGACCGGGCGCGGTAGGTGACCACATTGCAGACCATGCCCGTGTGGGCCGTGCCATACCGCTCGTAGACGTACTGGATGACCTCCTCGCGGCGCGACGAGGCGAAGTCGATGTCCACGTCGGG
>JBIOID010000003.1:0-23919 GCA_044449585.1 Candidatus Limnocylindrales bacterium | reverse complement strand
GCCGGCACCAAGAACACCACCACCGCGATCGTGGGCACGACCGCCGACTACGCCACGATCAACGCGTTCGACGTCTGGCAGGGTCGCTTCCTGACCAGCGCGACCAACGACTACGACCTGCGCGACGCCGTGCTGGGGGCGACCACGGCCGATGACCTGGGCCTTGGCGCGAGCGCGATCGGCACGACCATCTCGATCGACGGCCTGCCCTTCCAGGTGGTGGGCATCCTCCAGGCGAAGGGCAGCAGCGGGCCGACCAGCCAGGACGACCAGGTGCTGATCCCGCTGACCACGGCCCAGCACCACTTCGTGAGCGGCACCAGCGTCCGCTCCATCAGCCTGAGCGTGGCCAGCGCCGACCAGATCGAGACGGTCAAGGGCTCGATCACCGCGACGCTCGACGAGCGACACGCCATCCCGGCCAGCGGCACGGCCGACTTCACGATCACCGACCAGTCGCAGCTGCTGAGCACGGTCGACTCCGTGAGCGGCCTGCTGACCGTGCTGCTGGGCGGCATCGCCTCGATCTCGCTCATCGTGGGCGGCATCGGGATCATGAACATCATGCTGGTCTCCGTGCGCGAGCGGACGCGCGAGATCGGCATCCGCAAGGCCATCGGGGCGCGCAGCCGGGACATCCTGGCCCAGTTCCTCGTCGAGGCGCTGGTCATCTCGGTCCTCGGCGGCCTCATCGGCATCCTCTTCGGGGTCCTCGCCTCGGCCATCATCGGCGCCGTCGCCGGCTGGGGCTTCGCCTTCAACCCGCTGACCGTCGTCGTGGCGGTCGGTTTCAGCCTGGTCGTGGGCGTCGTGTTCGGCGTCTGGCCGGCCCGTCAAGCAGCCCGCCTCGATCCCATCGTGGCCCTTCGGTACGAATAGGAGACCTCACCGATGACCGATCCCCTCGGTCCCCGCCCAGCCGACCCGGCGGCCGTCCCGCCGGCCGTCGTGCCGCCCGCCCCGGCGCCGGCACCGGTGTGGCAGCCGACCGCGCCGCCGGTGGCGGCCGCGCCGCTCGTGCCCACGGTCAAGGCCAGGGCCTCGAGCAAGGTCGGCACGTACCTGCTGGCCCTCGCGGTGGTGGTGGCCGCGGCGGGCGTCGCCTTCGCCGCCGGCCGCGTCACCGCACCACCCGCGGCCGCGGCGGGCCGCACCGGCACGGGCAACTTCCCGCGCGGTAGCTTCGGGGCGGGGGCCTCCTTCGGCGCCGGCTTCGGGGGTGGCGCCGGTGGCCTCGGCGGTGCCAACGGGGGCGCCGTCAGCCTGACCGGCACCGTGACGGCCATCGACGGCTCGACCATGACCCTCCAGACCGCCAGCGGCCAGACGGTCACCATCGACCTGGGCAGCAACACGACGTACAAGACGGCGACCACCGCCAGCGCGAGCGCCGTGACGACCGGCAGCAACGTCGTGGTCAACGTGACCGGCTTCGGGCGCGGCCTGGGCGGCGGCGCGGCGGCCTCCGGCGCACCCTCGATCACGGCCAGCACCGTGACCGTCGAGACGCCCTAGCCGGCGCGTCTGGCGCACACTCCGTCGATGCACCTGCTCGTCGTCGAGGACGACCCGCGCCTGGGGCGGCTGCTGCTGCGCCTGCTGCGCGACGACCGCCACGTCGTGGAACTCACGCCCACGGCGGCGGGTGCCCTCGACGTGGTGGCCGGGGGCACGGTCCTGGAGGCGATCATCCTCGACGTCGGGCTGCCCGATCGCTCGGGCTTCGACGTCGCACGCGAGTTGCGCCACGACGGCTGCACCGTGCCCATCATCATGCTCACCGCCCGTGACGCGATCAACGATCGCGTGCGCGGCCTGGATGCCGGCGCGGATGACTACCTGGTCAAGCCGTTCGCCTACGAGGAGCTGTCGGCCCGCCTGCGCGCCCTGACCCGACGGGCGGAAGGCGGCGCCCGTCCGACGCCGATCCTGCGCAATGGTCCGATCGCGCTCGACGAGCACAAGCGCCTGGTGACGGTCGCCGACCGGCCGGTGGGCCTCACGCCGCGGGCCTTCGCGCTGCTGGAGTGCTTCCTGCGCCATCCCGGCCAGGTGCTCACACGCGACAACCTGCTCGACGCCGCGTGGCCGGCCGGCGTCGCCGTGACGCCCAACACCGTGGACGCCTACGTCCATCTGCTGCGCGAGCGCCTGGGCCCGGAGGCCGGTGCCCGCATCCAGACCGAGCGCGGCGTCGGCTACCGCCTGACGGAGGCCTCGTGAGCGAGCGCGTGCCGCAGGACGACGACGCGCGCCTCTTGCGCCGCGTCCGCCGGCGTCTCGTGCTGTGGAGCGGCGCCATCACACTGGCCATCGTGGTCGTGCTGGGGATCGGTGTGTACGCGACGGTGGATCGGTCGCTGAGCGCCGCCGGGCAGGATCAGCTGGCCGGTCGCACGCAGGCGCTCAAGCCGCTCATCCAGAACGCGGGTCAGCGCCCCGGCGATCTGGGGAACCGGTTCCTGGGTTTCGCCACCGGCGGCTCGAGCTCGGGCACGTACGCGATCGTCATCGCGCCGGATGACACGGTCGTCGGGCCGGTCGGGGAGGCCCAGTTCCCGGGGCTGCCCGTCAGCGCCGCCGTGACGGCGGCGCGCGGCGGGGCGGCCGTCTATCAGGAGCTGACCGTGGCGCAGCTGCCCATCCGCATGCTGACCACCCCGGTCACGACCACGAGCGGCCAGACGTACGTGGTGCAGGTCATCGCCGATCGCCGCGGCGACGTGAACACCATGCAGGTCCTGCTGCTCGTGCTGGTGGGCGGCGGTATGCTGGCGGTCGCCCTGTCGCTGGCCGGCGGCTACCTGTACGCCGAGCGCGCCCTGGTGCCCATCCGCGAGTCGCTGCGCCGCCAGCGTGAGTTCGCCGCCGACGCCAGTCACGAGCTGCGGACGCCGCTGGCCGTGGTGCGCGGCAACCTGGAACACCTGCAGCGCCATCCCGAGCAGACCGTGGCCACCCTGCACGAGTCGGTGGAGGACGCTCGGGCGACCGTCGACCACATGACCGACCTGGTCGACTCCCTGCTGCTCCTGGCGCGGGCCGACTCCGGCGTGCTCGAGGTCGACCACGTGCCGGTCGACCTGGCGGATGTGGCCGCCGGGGCCCTCGACAGCCTGGGCACGCTGGCGCGCGAGCGCGGTGTCCGCCTGGGGCTCGACGGCGCACCCGCCACGCTCGATGGCGACCCGGTCCGCCTGCGCCAGCTGGTGACCATCCTGACCGATAACGCCGTGCGCAACAGCCCACCGGGCGGCGCCGTGGACGTGATCGTCAGACCGGTCGGCCGGCAGGCCGAACTGGTCGTGGACGATGCCGGGCCGGGCGTGCGCCCGGAGGACCGGCCCCACGTCTTCGAGCGGTTCTGGCGCGCCGCCGATGCGCCGCCGGGGGGGACGGGCCTGGGCCTGGCCATCGCGGCCTGGATCGTGCAGCGGCATGGCGGCACGATCAGCGTGGAGACGTCACCGGCCGGCGGCGCGCGATTCCTGGTGCGGCTGCCCCTCTTCAACGGCGCCTGGGGCGCACCCGATACCAGCCTGCAGGCCCACCCGACCGACCCGACCTGAGGCCGGCGGCGGGTCGACGCCTCACGAGCGGCGGAACGGCCCGCGTTTGCGGGCTGGCGCGTCGGCCGTCTTGCGCAGGTTCAGCCGGCGCAGCAGGTCGTCGATCTCGGTGCGGTACGGGAGGCCTTCCCGCTTCTCCTCCAGCCACTGCAGGTAGCCCGGGTCGACGCGCGCGATCTCGCCCAGCGACCAGCCCTTGAACCGCCCGAAGCCCAGGACGCTGCCGAGTGGCCGACCCGGCGGCGGCCCCGCCGTGCCCTCCCATGACGGGCCCTGGCGGGTCGCCGACCAGGAGCCTGCTCCGCCACCGCCGGCGGCGGTGCCGGCCGACGTCGCGGGCTGGCCGCCCGCGGCAGCGCCGCGTCGGCCGTGCTCGCGATCGAAGGCCGCCCGTCGCTCGGCATCGCGGATGAGGTCGAATGCGGCGTTGATGGCGGCCATCCGGTCGGCGGCGGCGGCGTTCGGTGCGACATCGGGGTGGAACTGGCGCGCCAGCGCGCGATACGCGGCCTGCACCACCTCCTGGTCGGCCGCGGGATCGACCTGCAGGACGCGATACGGATCGACCTGCTCGTCCGCCTCGGTCATGGCCGCTGCTCTCCTCGCTGCCCTCTGCGCCAGGGCGCCAGTCTACCGTCCGCCGTGGCGGCCCCAAGGGCTGGTGATGCGTGATGGCACCGGAAGGTCCCGGCGCCGTCCGGTACGGCCGCGTCCTGCGGTGGGCCGCGACGACCTGCCACAGTGGGGCGATGCAGTCGCGCACCGCCACCTGGAGGCCCACCGCCACGGGTCGTCGCCTCCTCGCCGACGGCCTCGCGGTGGCGGCCGTCGTGTTCGTCGGCTACTACGACGTGCTCGTGCTCGCCACGTCCGTGGGCCTCGATGCGCACGCCTACTGGGCGGCGTGGAACCACCCTCTCTACACCATCCCGCCCGGCCACGTCGATGCCTTCCTCTATTCGCCGGTCATCGCCGAGCTGCTGTGGCCCCTGACCCGGCTGCCGGCCGAGGTCTTCATCGGCCTGTGGGCTGCGGCGATGCTGGCCGTCTTCGCCTGGCTGCTCCGACCGCTGGCGCCACGCTGGTTCCTGGTGGCGCTGCTGCTCTGCCTGCCGGAAGCCCTGGAGGGCAACATCAACGCGCTGCTGGCCCTGATGGTGGTCGTCGGGTTCGAGCACACGTCAGCGTGGTCGTTCGCGCTGCTCACCAAGGTCAGCACGGGCATCGGCCTGATCTGGTTCCCGGTGCACGACGGGTGGCGGCGCCTGGTGGCGCCACTGCTCGTGACGGCCACGCTGGCCGGCGTCTCGTACCTGTGGTGGCCCGACCCGTGGCACGCATGGGTCGCGTTGCTCACCGCCGGCGCCAGCGGCGGGGGCGACTGGTTCTTCCCCGCCCGCCTCGTGCTGGCCCTGGTGGTGATCGTGTGGGGCGCCCGCACGGACCGGCGGTGGACGGTGCCGGCAGCCCTGGTCCTCGCCTCGCCCATCCTCTTCCTGAACAGCCTGACCATCCTGGCCGCCCTGCCCCGCCTACGGCCGGCGGCGGCGACGCACGGCACGCTGGCCCGGTGAGCCCACCGGGCCAGGCCGTCCGCTCCAGCCTGGCCGACTGGCGTACGTTCGGCGGGGCGCCGCCCTACCGCCGCTTCCGCACGATCGGGCTGGGCGCCGCGGGCGTCACGTCCCTGGCCGACCTCGGCCTGACCATCCCGTTGCTGCTGACGCTGGGCACGCCACCGGCGCTGGCCACGCTCATCGGCGTCCTGCCTATCGCCGGCTCGGCCGCCCAGCTGGCGGTGCCCGGCCTGTTGCGTCGGACCGACGGCAACCTGCGCGGCGTCACGCTGGCGATCATGGCCGCCGGCGAGACGCGCGGCCTGTGGCTGGCGCTGGTCACCCTGGCGACGGCCACGCATGTCATCCCGACCGCGGCGGGCATCCTGCTCATCGCCGGCGTGACGACCCTGGCCGGGGCGGCGACCACCATCGGCGGCGCCAACCTGCTGGCCTGGTACGGAGCCATCCTGCCGGAGCCGGAACGGCGGTTCGTGGCACCCCGGGTGATGGGTATGACACTCGGCCTGGGCGCGCTGCTGCTGCTGCCCGCGGCCCTGCTCGTGCAGCTGCTGAGCCCGAGCATCGGCATCCTCGTCTACGCGCTGGTCTTTCTGGTCGGCGGCCTGGCCGGCGTGACGGAGCTGCGGGCCATCGCCCAGCTGGCCCGCCCCGGGCGCGTGCGTGTCGCGCCGCGGCGCACGACCTTCGCGCCCGATCCGGACCTCCGGCGCTTCGTGCGCATCGTCACCGTGGCGGCATTCGGCTCGGGCTTCGGGCCATACCTCTCCATCTACGCCATCAGCGTGCTGCACCAGCCGGCCAGCTTCGCCATCGTCCTGTCCGCGCTGGGCGCCGCCGCCTCGCTGATCACCTCCACGATCGTCGGGGGGTGGCTGGCCGGCGGCTCATCGTCGCGCCTGCTGCGGGTCTCCTTCCTGCTGCGCGGCGGCGCGATGCTGCTGGGGCTGCTGGCCTTCCCCGCCAACCCCGTCTCCGGCCTGGTCCTGTGCCTGGTCAGCGTGGTCGTCTCGGCCGGCGGCGCCTCGGGCACCATCGCCGCCAACGAGCGTTTGCTGCGCCTGGTCGGCCGCGATGAGCTGTTCGTGGCCCAGGGTCGCTACGTGGCCGGCACGGCGGGCGGCACGACGGTCGGACAGGTGCTCAACGCCGGTCTGCTGGCCGTCACGCCGCTGGGCTACCTACCCTTCGCGGCGCTGTTCCTGGTCTCCGGCGTGACCCGCTTCGTCACGGCCTGGCGCGTCGATGTCTCACCGACCTGGGCCAGCGCCACGGCCGCCTGGCGCCCGGAGGACCTGGGCGGCCCGGACAGGGCGGCATGATGCGATGATGCCATCGTTGTGACGACACCCCCGACCGGCGCCCGCGTGCCGGCCCTCGAGCTGCTGCGCGGCCAGGGCCTCCTGCCCGATGGACCGCTCCTCTTCGGCCAGCCGGTCCCGTCGGCGCGACCCGGCGTCTACCTCGTCGAGTGGCCCACCAGCGAGGCGACCGCCCCGATCGACCACAACCTCCTGCGCGCCTGGCTGGCGCGGGTGCCGACGCTGCGCCTGGACGGAGAGGTGCCCACGCCCCACGACCTGGCGGCCCGGCTGGCGGGCTACTGGCTGCCCGACCAGACGATCGTCTACATCGGCATGACGACCCGCTCGCTGCGACGGCGCCTCGCCGACTTCGCCGCCACACCGCTCGGCGACGCCGGGCCGCACCGTAACGGCGCGTGGCTCAAGACGCTGCGTGGTCTCGACCGGGCCCGCATCTGGTGGGCCGAGACGGACGCCGCCGAGGAATACGAGGACGCGCTCCTGACCGCGTTCGGGGTGGCCGTCGGCGCGCCGGGGGCCCTCCCCTTCGGCAACCTGAAGTCGCTGAGCAGCGGCGCTCGCGCGCACGGCCTGACCGGCGACGCGCTGGCGGCCGAGTCCGACGCCGCGGCCCACCGCCCGACCGCGCCGACCGGTCGATCCGCTCCGGGCAGCACACCCACCGCTCGTGCCCGAGCGGGGGCCGGCCGTGCCCCTTCCGCCGCCCGGCCCAGCGGTGCCTCGCCACGACGCGTACCCGGCGCTGTACCACCCCGGGCGCAGCACCGCCCCGTCGTGCTGACCGCCGACGGTCTGGCCCGCATCGAGGCGGACCTGCACCAGCTGCGCGATCAGCGGCCCGACGTCATCGGCCGCGTCAAGGCGGCGCGCGAACTGGGCGACCTGCGCGAGAACTCCGAGTACCATGCGGCGCGCGAGGAGCAATCGTTCCTGGAGGGCCGCATCCAGCAGCTGCAGGCGACCCTGGATCGGGCGGTCGTGACCGAGGCCGTGGACGACGGACTGACGCGCGTCGGCTCCATCGTCGACGTGGCCGTCGAGGGCGAGGACGGCGAAACGGCCACCTACACGCTGGTCGACCCGGCTGAGGCGCGGCTCGCCGAGGGCCGCCTCAGCTACCGCTCCCCGATCGGCGCGGCGCTGCTCGGCCGACACGCCGGCGACGTGGTCACGGTCAGCACGCCGGCCGGCCCACGCACCTACCGCGTGGTCGCCGTCCGCTGATCGGCGGCCGCCGACATCTCGCTCGCGGGCGTGGCCGCCGCCGCATGGCGGGTGAGACGAGCCAGCAGCGCGGTCTCAAGCTCCGGCCACTCCTGCACCGTGATCGAGTAGTACGCCGAGTCACGCAGGCGGCCGCTGCGCGTGATCATGTGGTTGCGGAAGATGCCCTCGAACGTGGCGCCGATACCGAGGATGGCCTGCCGGGACTGGGCGTTCAGCGCGTCGGTCTTGAGTTCGACCCGGTTGGCGCGCAACGCCTCGAAGGCATGCCCCAGCATCAGCAGCTTGGTCTCCGTGTTGACCGCGCTGCGTTGCCAGCGGGGCGCGACGAAGGTGTAACCGATCTCCAGCCGATGGTTGAGCCGGTCGATGGCCAGGTAGCGACTGCCGCCCACCAGGCGACCGCTGGCCAGCTCGACCGTCACGAACGGCAGCTCGGTGCCGGCCTCCTCCCCCGCCAGGGCGGCGTCGACGAGGCGTGCCATGCCGTCCGGCGTCGACCCGTCGAGCGGCATGTACATCCACATCGCCGGATCGGCGCACGCCACCGCCAGGTCGACCACGTGGCGCGCACGGAGCGGTTCCAGCCGCACGTGCCGACCCTCCATGATGACCGGGGCGACCGGCATCGGCTCGGGAGGATAGGTCGTATACGGCTGCGGCGGGGCGGTCACGGCGTCGCTCCCAGCTGCTTCAAACCGGCCAGCAGCTGCGTGTCGCCGGACGCCACCACCTGCGCGGCCGTCATGCCGGCGAGGGCATCGGGCGTGACGTCGACCACGCCCGATGGCTGGTTGACCTGGACGTCGGGCGTGATGCCGTTGGGGAAGATATGGCGCCCGAGCGGCGTGAGCCACTCCTCGACGGCCAGGCGGACGGCCGATCCGTCGGACAGGGGGAACGTGTTGAGCACCGTGCCCGTGCCGAATGTGCGCACGCCGACGATCTTCGCCCGGGCCGGATCCTGCAGGGCGCCGGCCACGATCTCGGCCGAGCTGGCCGTGCCGTAGTCGACCAGTACCACGAGCGGTATCGACGTGGCGATGCCGCCGCTCTGGACGGGCACCTTGATCTGCGTCCCGTCGGATGTCTGGCGGATGTAGACGTCGCCGGAGGCCAGGAACTGGCTGGCCGTGCCCACCGCCTCGTTGACCAGGCCGCCCGGATCCTCGCGCAGGTCGAGCACGATGCCCTTGGCGCCGGCCGCCTGGGCGGCTTGCACGGCCGCCTTGAGCTGCTGGCTGGACTTGTCGGAGAACTGGGTGATGGCCACGAGGGCATCGGACGTGCCGGGCACCATGTGCCAGGAGACGGCCGGCACCGTCACCACCTCCCGGGTGATGGTGATGTCCACGGGGCTGTCCCCATCGGCATGGATGACGGTGAGCGTGACCTTCGTGCCGGCCGGACCGCGGATCATGGTCGCCACCGCCGCGACGTCCATGTTCTCGACGTTGGTGCCATCCACGGCGATGATCTGGTCACGTGCCCGCAGGCCCGCCGCCTCCGCCGGCGAACCGGGGATGACCGACTGGATGATCAGAGCGCCGCCGCTGCCGGACGGCTCGGCCAGGTAGACACCGATGCCCACGATCGTGCCGCTCAGCTCGTCCTGCTCGCTCTTCAGATCGGCCGGCGTGAGGAAGATCGTGTGGCCGGGATCGCCCAGCGCGTCGATCATGCCGCTGATCGACCCATAGGTGATGGCGTCATCGGTCACCTTGGACTGGTCGACATAGTGCTGCCGGACCAGGTCGACCGCCTCCCAGAAGAGGCCGAAGTTGGCGGGCATGTCGGGCGGCACGGTGACGCCCGGTCCGATGGTCCCGCCGGCGGTCGAGCCGGGTTGCGTGGGCGCCGTCACCTCGGCCGTCCCGCCCCCGCCGAGGCCCGTCCGATCGATGGCGATGCCGGCGATGAAGGCCACCAGCAGCAGGACCAGCACGGCCAGGAACGTCCCCGACGGACGCGTGCTGCCGCGCCCAGTCGGGGGGCGCGGCGGTGGCGTCGATGCCCACGCCGGCCCTGGGCCGCCCGACCCGGGCGGATCGTCTGATGGCTGCGCAGCGCTCGCGTGCGGGGCTAGCGGCTGGTCGGGGTCACCGGACATCGGTCAGTCTCCTTGAGGGCCGGCCCGCGGGCCGGTCGGGCGGTCGTATGCGTCTCCCGCGGCATGATGGCCGGGCGGCGGGATTCGTGCTGGTTGGCTCAGGCCGCCTGGCGCACCGCCGTGCGCGCCCCGCGCATGCTGGCCGAGAGGCTGAAGAGCCCAGCCGCGCCGATCACCAGCACGCCCATGGCCAGGAGTGTGGAGGAGCCGCCGATGGCCTGCAACGCGACGCCGCCGATGAGCAGGCCGACCGGCTGCAGGCCGAGGGAGACGATGCGCGTCGTGCTGCCCACCCGCCCCAGCAGCTCGGGCGGCGTCAGCGAGGCGCGCAAGGTGACATAGGAGATGAGCACCAGCGACTGGCTGATGCCGGCCACGAAGGAACACCCCACCAGCACGAACGGCAGGCCGACGCGCGCGAGCACGATGAGCAGCACGCCGGTGATGGCCCCGCCGCCCACCAGCAGCGGCGCCAGCGGACCGCGCATCAGCCGGGCGCCGGCGAGGGCCCCGATGAGGGCACCCAGGCTGTAGGCGCTCAGGATCAGGCCGAAGATCACCGCCCCCAGCTGCAATTCCCCCTCGACATAGATGGTCAGAGCGGGGATGAGGGCGGCCGTGAACAGGCTCATGGTGGCCCAGTAGGCCAAGACGATGCGCAACGTCCGCTGCTGGCCCAGGAAGCGCACGCCGTCGAGCATCTCATGGGCGAGGTGCCGGCGCGGGACGGCACTGACCGAGCGCAGCGACCGGTGGACGAAGGTCAGGCTGGCCGCGGACACGCCGAACGAGAGCGCATCGAGGGCGATCGTCGGACCGGCCCCCACGAGCCCGACGGCGATGCCGGCCAGGGCGGGGCCCAGGATGAACCCCAGGTTGGCCACCGCCTCGACCGCGGACGACCCGGCGCCGATGCGGGTCGGGCCGACCAGGATGGGCACCGACGCCGTCCAGGCGGCCATGAAGGCGACGCGCAGGGCATTGAGGGGGAACATCACCAGGAAGACGACCGGCATGACCGGCAGACCGAACAGGAAGGCCAGCGGGATGCACGCCGTCAGGAGCGCTCTCCCCAGGTCGGCGTAGAGCATCGTCCGCCGCCGGTCCCAGCGATCAGCCAGCGCGCCCACGGGCAGGCCGAGCAGGAAGTCGGGCAGCGTCTGCAGCACGCCGACGACGCCCATCGCCAGGCCGGAGCCGGTCAGGCCGAAGACCAGCAGGGGCACGGCCGTGAAGCTGACCGCGTCGCCGATGGCCGAAACGCCCTGGCCGAAGAGCACGACCACGAAGTCGCGGTTGGCGCGCAGCGGTGGATCGATGGCCATCGTCGTTGCCGTCACTCGCCAACGGTACCGGACGCGCCGCTGTCAGACTGGTCGGGTGGACGAGTCGCTGACGCGCTGCTGGTGGGCCGCGGGCGACGCAGTCGACCCCCTGATGGCCGACTACCACGACACGGAGTGGGGTGTCCCGACCGCTGACGACCGCGAGCTGTTCGAGCGCCTCACGCTGGAGTGTTTCCAGGCCGGCCTCAGCTGGTCGCTGATCCTGCACAAGCGCGCGGGCTTCCGTGCCGCGTTCCGCGGCTTCGAGCCAGCCGTCGTGGCGGCCTACGGCGAGGCCGACGTGGCTCGGCTGCTGGCCGACCCGGACATCGTCCGCAACGGGGCCAAGATCCGGGCCACCATCGGCAACGCCGCGGCCGTGCTCCAGCGCCAGGCGGAGTCAGGCTCCTTCGCGGCGTTCCTGGCTCCTTACGGCCAGCGGCCACCGCGCCAGCTGCCGCGCTGCGCCACCGCCACCGAGGTGCCGGCCACCAGTCCTGCGTCGGATGCGTTGTCGGCCGCCTTGCGCGATCGGGGCTTCCGCTTCGTCGGCTCGACGGTCGTCTATGCCTTCATGCAGAGCGTGGGCCTGGTCGACGACCACATGCCCGGGTGCTTCCGCTACGGCGCCTCGGCGCAGGACCGTCCGCGCTAGAGGATCTTGGACAGGAAGCTGCGCGTCCGCTCCTGGGTCGGGGCGGCGAAGATGGCCTCCGGCGGACCTTCCTCGACGATCAGCCCTTCGTCCAGCATCACCGCCCGGTCGGCGACCTCCCGCGCGAAGCCCATCTCGTGGCTGACCACGATCATGGTCATGCCCTCGCGCGCCAGTTCCTTCATGACTTCCAGCACCTCGCCGATCATCTCCGGGTCGAGGGCGCTGGTCGGCTCGTCGAACAGCATCAGGGCGGGCTGCATGGCCAGGGCGCGCACGATGGCCACGCGCTGCTGCTGCCCGCCCGACAGCTGCGCCGGATACGCATCCGCCTTGTGGGCCAGGCCGACCCGCGCGAGCAGCGCCGTGCCGACCGTCCGGGCCTCCTCGGGGTCCTGCCCGCGCACCTGGATGGGCGCTTCGGTGATGTTCTCGAGGGCCGTCTTGTGGGGGAAGAGGTTGAAGCGCTGGAAGACCATGCCGATGTCGCGCCGCTGGAGGGCGATGTTCTTCTCGCTGTCCTCGCGCAGCTTCGCGCCGGGCGGGCCCGGCCGGTACCCGATGGAGTGCCCGTTGACCATGATGCTGCCGCGCTGGATCTTCTCCAGGTGGTTGAGGCAGCGGATGAAGGTCGTCTTGCCCGAGCCCGACGGCCCCATGATGACGACGACCTCCTGGCGCTTGACGGTCAGCGAGATGCCCTTGAGGACCTCGGTGCGCCCGAAGGACTTGTGGATGTCGATCGCCTCGACCACGTTCTCCACGGCCGTCGTGGGCGCGCCGCCGATGACGTCGAGCAGGTCGTGGCCGATGCTCGTGGTCACGTCACCGACCGCCTTGCGCCGCGGCGACGTCGGAGGGCTGGTTCCGGAAGCCGAAGAGCCGCTGCCCGAGGCCGGGGCCCGAACTGGCGTCGCTGCCCGGCGCGCCGCGCTCCAGACGGCGCTCGATCCAACCCTGGATGACGCCCCAGATGGTCGTCAGGACGAGATAGATGACCGCCGCCGCCAGGAACAGCTCGAACGGATGGAAGCTCGTGCTGCCCGAACCGTTGAGGTTCTCGAACGTGACGAACAGCTCGGGTACCGCCAGCACGACGAGCAGCGTGGTCGTCTTCAGCATGTTGTTGAACTCGTTGCCGAGGGGCGGCACGATGATGCGCGCCGCCTGGGGGAGCACGATGCGCCGCATCGCGCGCGCATAGGTCATGCCCAGGCTCTTGGCCGCCTCCATCTGACCGGGGTCGACCGAGATGATGCCCGCGCGGATGATCTCGGTCATGTACGCCCCCTCATTCACTCCCAGCGCGAAGATGCCGGCCTGGATGACGCCGGGGATCGTCACCGGCCCGACGACCAGGTCGGGCCATCCATACAGCCTGGTCACCAGCAGCCCGTAGTAGAAGAGCATCAGCTGGACCAGCAGCGGCGTACCACGGAAGAACCACACGTACACATTGGCCACCCAGCGGATGGGCCGCAGCCGGGCCAGTCGGCCGAGGGCCCCGAACACGCCCAAGATGACCCCGATCAGCTGGGCGACGATGGAGATGGAGACGGTCAGGAAGATGCCGTTCGGGATACCCGGTTCGTTGCCGGTCAACGACCGCCAGAAGATGTTCCAGTCGTACACATAGGCGCCTTGCTGGCTGGAGCAGCCCGCGACGACCAGGCCGAGCAGCAAAGACGCCCCGACCAACCACCAGGTCGGTCGGGGCGCACGGACTCGAACGGGGAAGCGCGACGCGCGCGTGCCCGGTTGGCTATTGGGTCTTGTTGAGCTGGCTCGCGACATCGGCCGTGATGGCGCCCGGGTCATCACCGTACTTCTTGAGGATCTGCAGGTAGGTGCCGTCGTTGATCATGCCGACGAGCGTCTTCTGGACGGCATCCCGCAGGTCCTTGTTGGACTTGGCCACGCTGATGCCCTCGAGGGCGACGCCGAGCGTGAGGCCCGACAACTGGAATTGAGTCGGGTGCTGGACGGCGTAGTAGCCGGCCACCGGTGAGTCCGCGAAGTAGGAGTCGACGACGCCGCTCTGCAGGGCCAGCAGGGCGTCGCTGTCCTTCTGGTAGGTCTTGAGGGTGATCGCCGCCAGACCGGCCTTGGTGCACGCCGCGGACAGGCCCTGGCCCTTGTAGTCACCGGTGCCCTGCACGTAGTCGGCCTCGGTCGTGCCGGACTCGGCGCCGACCGTCTTGCCGCACAGGTCGTTCTGGGCCTTGATGTTCTTGGGGTTGCCCGCGGCGACTACGAACGACTGCCCGGCCTGGAAGTACGGGATCATGTCGACCACCTTGATGCGGTCGGACGTGATGTTCTGGGCGCTGATGATGACGTCGCACCGGCCGCCGGTCAGCGCCAGGATGATGGTGTCGAAGACGGAATTCTCGACCACCGTGTTCAGGCCCAGCCGCTGGGCGATGGTCTGGCCGATCTCGATGTCCGAGCCGATCGGGTTGCCCTGGTCGTCGAACATCTCCTGGGGGGGATAGGGGATGTCGGAGCAGATGACGAACTTGCCCGGCAGGACCAGCTGGCCCGCCGGGAGGCTGGCGGCCGGTGATGCCGAGGCGGGCGCCGACGTGGCCGGGGCGGCGCTGCCCGGGGCACTGGTGGCCGGAGCCGGGGTCGCCGTCGGGGCCGGCGTGGGGGTGGCCGTGGCCGCCGAACTACAGGCCGTGACGACCATGATCGAGCCGAGCAAGAGGCCCGGCAACCTCAGCGAGCGAGACATACTTCCTCCGTCGGACCGCAGTCCGTGTAACACACGGGCGGGGCCCTGCGACGCCCTCTCCCCGGTCCTGCAGGCACCCGTTCCTGATAGAAACTTGCACATTACGGCGCCCCGCGCGTGGCGTCAAACATCGGTCGTCGCCCGGCTCGGCCGACGGGGCGGCTAGACTACCGGGGATGACGGTCCAGGCACGTGCAGGTGGCGGTGGGATGCCGCGCAATCCGGGGCGCAGTGACCTGGGCCTGAAGGCCACCCTCCTGTTCCCCGACCGCGAGATCGTCGAGCGGTTCTACGTGCCACTCATCTACACGGCCTGCCGCACGTGCTACTCGGAACAGGAACCGGAAGAGATCTTCCGGCGCGCTGTCGAGGGGCAGGTCGATCCGGTCCGTCAGCAGCGGCTCATCCAGGGCGTCATCGAGTCGGGCCACGGCAGCACCATCGAGCACGTCGTCTTCACCTTCGGCATCAGCGGCGTGAGCCGTACCCTGTCGCACCAGCTGGTGCGCCATCGCGCGGGGGTCGCGTTCGACCAGCAGAGCCAGCGCTACGTCAAGTTCAAGGGCGCGGCTACGCTTGAGCCGTCCACCATCGTCGAGGGCGACCCGACGCTGCGCGAGCGTTACGAGACCCAGGTCGGCGGCGCGCTCGAGCTGTACGGCGACCTGGTGGCGGCCGGCGTGCCCGGCGAGGACGCGCGCTTCGTCTTCCCCAATGCCACGCGCACCAACCTGGTCATGACCGCCAACCTGCGCGCGCTCATCCACATGTCCGGCCTGCGCCTGTGCACGATGGCCCAGTGGGAGATCCGCCGGCTGTTCCAGCTGATCCGCCACGAGGTCTTCCAGGTCAGCCCGTTCCTTGGCTCGTTCCTGGCCCCCAAGTGCGTCCCGCTGGGCTACTGCGACGAGATGGGCAACCGCGACGGCCACTGCCCCATCAGGCCGCACAAGGACGAGGTGCTGGCCGCCTGGGCGGAGAAGCGCGGCGCCGCCCGGGCCGCAGGACGGGAGCTGCCGACGGTCTAGCCGGGGCCTCGGCGGCCACCCACCGGTGGTCACTCACCGTGAACGCTTTGCCCCCGAAGGGCCGCGCGGCGTCGACCGCTCCCCGCTCGCGCGGCCCACGGTCACCGGTGGTGACCGATCCCACCCCGAGGGCGACCATCCGGCCCTGGGGAGCCTCCTTCGACCTCGGATTCGTTCACTGCCTGTGACCGATGCCGCTCGGCGCAGCCCTTTGAGCGATCGGGGCCTTCCTTCGACCCTGTTTCGGTCACCCACCGTGACCGAATCAGCCCGGTCACGCGGCCTCGAGGTCGGCCACGAAGCGACGCAGCACCAGCGCCAACCGCGGACCCGCCTCGTCGGCGGCCGCGAGCACCTCGTCGTGGGTCAGTGGCGCGGCGGCCACGTCGGCGCCGGGGTTCGTGATCAGCGACACGCCGCACACGGCCAGCCCGGCCCAGCTCGCGGCGATGGCCTCTAGGACGGTCGACATGCCGACCGCATCCGCGCCCAGCAGGCGCAGCATCGCGACCTCTGCCGGGGTCTCGTAATTGGGCCCGAGCAGGCCGGCGTAGACGCCCTCGGCGAGCGGCACCCCGACCGCCCGGCCGGCTGCCTGCAGGCGCGAGCGGAGACCGGGATCCCAGGCCCGGCTGAGATCGGGGAAGCGCGGCCCGAGGCGGATAGCATTTGGCCCCAGCAGCGGGTTCTGACCGGTCAGGTTGAGGTGGTCGCGGATGACCATCAGGGTGCCTGCGCCGAACGCCCGGTTGACGCCGCCGGCCGCGTTGGTGAGCACGATGGTGCGGGCGCCCAGGTGACCCATCAACAGGACCGGCTGGACGACCAGGCCGGCCGGGTGGCCCTCGTAGAGGTGCAACCGACCCTGCAGGCAGGCGACCGGGACGCCCTCGAGCCGGCCCAGCAGAAGCCGTCCGGCGTGCCCCGGCGCCGACGCCGCCGGCCAACCGGGTACCTCGGCGAAGGACACCGCGATCGGGTCGCTGAGCGCCTCCGCGACACCCCCCAGGCCGGAGCCCAGGACGAGCCCCACTCGCGGCACCAACGTCGATCGGGCGCGCACCGCGTCCGCCAGCGCGTCGAGGCGACTCGGCAACGTGGCCGGCGCGAAGGGGTCCGTCATCAGGGGTCAGGATACGGGGTGGGGACTTCGACCGACCGGCGAGGGTATCGACACCGGGATGCCGATCACGCCTCCCCGGCCGGTCCCGGCAGCCACTCGAGCGCCGAGGCGCGTTCGCGGAGACCGGGTGAACGAAGCGCCCGAAGTGACCGGCTCAGGGGCGGGACTGCCTTGATGCGATCGCAGCGTCCTCGGCGGGTCTCGGGATCCTTGATGTGATCGCGGTCCCCGTGACCGTCGTGGGTGGCGGCCGAGTCGCCTCGGTCTCCGATCCCGTCTCTGACGGCCCCTTCGGGCAAGGACAACGTTACGTCGGCGTGCTGCCCGGGTCAACGGACTTATCCACGAAGTGAACGTTGCCGCCGTCGCGCTCATCCACCAATCCACCGTCGTTGTGGAGAGACGGTGGAGAGAGGCTGCAGCTCCTGCCACCTAGCCGCCGATGTGCGACATCTCCACCTTGGCCAGGCCGACGGTGGCGTCGGACCGCAGCTCCGAGTAACGGTCGGTCCGCCTGCCCCAGATGCCGCGCACGACCTCCGCCACCGCCTCGTCCGAGGCGCCTGTCCGCAGCGGCGAGCGCAGGTCGTGGCCGCGCACCCCGAACAGGCACGTATACAACAGACCTTCCGCCGACAGGCGCGCGCGGGTGCAGGCGCCGCAGAACGGCTGGGTCACCGAGGCGATCACGCCCACTTCGCCCGTGCCGTCGCGATACCGCCAGCGGGTGGCCACCTCGCCGGGATAGTTGGGCGGAAGCGCCTCGAGGGGCATCACGGCGTCGATGGCCGCGATGATCTCGGCCGCCGGCACTACGTCGTCCAACTGCCAGCCGTTGGTGTGGCCGACGTCCATGTATTCGATGAAGCGCAGGATGAGGCCGCACTCCCGGAAATAGCGGGCCATGGGCACGACACTGCGCTCGTTCAGGCCGCGCCGCACCACCATGTTGATCTTGAGCGGGGCCAACCCGGCCGCCTGGGCCGCCGCGATGCCCTCGAGGACGCGCGCCACCGGGAAGTCGGCGTCGTTCATGCGCCGGAAGACCGCATCGTCGAGCGAATCGAGGCTGATCGTCACGCGCCGCAGGCCGGCCTCCGCCAGCTGGCCCGCCTGGCGGGCCAGCAACGAGCCATTGGTGGTCAGGGTCAGATCCTCCAGCCCGGGTACGACGGCCAGCAGGCGCACGAGGCGCGACAGGTCGCGACGCACCAGCGGCTCGCCTCCGGTGAGCCGGATCTTGCGCACCCCCTGCGCCACGAAGATCCCGGCCAGCCGGGCGATCTCCTCGAAGGTCAACAGCTCCGATCGCTCGAGGAACTGGAAGTCACGGCCGAACACTTCACGGGGCATGCAGTAGACGCAGCGGAAGTTGCAGCGGTCGGTGACCGAGACCCGCAGGTCCCGCATGGCCCGGCCGAGCCGGTCGTGGACGTCCGATGGGGCGAGGACGTTCGCGCGCACGGGCGCCAGTGGGACAAGGGGCCCTGAGGAGGCCGGCATCGCGCCATCCTACGCGTTCGGCCGGTCGACGACCCTTCGCGCCCCCGAGTGCCAGCCATCGCCTCGGTCCCCGGAGACGACCTCCGCGCTGTCGCGGTGCCCGGGGTCACCGGCAGGCGCACCACCGGCCACGCATCGCGGCGTCTTCCGGGGTCCGTGAGCCTGGGCGGTCGGGTGGGGAGGTGGTGCGTTCCGGTACCACCGGCGTGAAGAGTTGGTACCTCTAGCGGCCTCCGAATCCCACCAGCCGCGACCTAGCATGACCGACGTCGTGTGACTACACCGAACCACCCCCCGCAACGAGGGTCGCGACCGATGGCATCCACCGAACAGAAAGCCGGCTTCCGCCTCCCCTGGGGCAGCTCCGCGTCAGGCGGCGATGACTCCGACGGTGAAGCGACGGCGACTGCCGACATGCCCCAGGCCGATCCGGAGGCCACCTCGATGTCTCTCGTGACTGATGTCCCGACCGAGGCGCCGGCCGTGGCCGATGGCGCCCAGAGCCCGGTTTCGGCACCGACCGCCCCGGACGAGCCTGCCGCGATGGCGGCCGCTCCCGTGCCGGGCGCCCCGCGCAAGCCGGCGCGCTTCGTCACCGAGCTGGTGCGTGCCATGCGCGCCGAGCTGGAGAAGCACCGCGATTCGACGCTCGACGAGTTCCGCGTCGAGGCCAAGAACCACGTCGAGGGCGTGCACAAGCGCTCGGCGGAAGAGGTCACCGAGCTGCGCCGCATCGCCGATGACGACATCGCCGGCGTGCGTGAGTGGTCGAAGGCCGAGATCGCGCGCATCCGTGCCCAGACCGAGGAGCGCATCGAAACGCGCAAGGCCGAGCTCGAGTCGCACCTCGAGGAGCACGCGGCCCTGATCGAGCGCGAGATCGAGAAGGTCCAGGCGCGCGTCACCGCCTACGAGGCGGAGATCGACGCCTTCTTCGCCAGCCTGAGCCAGATCGAGGATCCGGCCGCCTTCGCCGCCGCGGCGCAGCAGGTGCCGGAGCCGCCGTCGCTCGAGGCGGCCGGTGCGGAGGCCCGGTCAGAGGCGC
This sequence comes from Candidatus Limnocylindrales bacterium, assembly GCA_044449585.1. Lineage (GTDB taxonomy): Bacteria > Chloroflexota > Limnocylindria > Limnocylindrales > CSP1-4 > DASPUH01. The sequence continues at coordinate 4,698 of JBIOID010000003.1, read as the reverse complement.
TGGCCGACCTGATCCGCGGCGGCAACGATGCCGCGAGCGCGGCCGACACCCCGACCGAAGGGGCTGCCGAAGGCGCCGTCGAACCGGTCACCGACGCGCTGGTCGATGCCACCGCCGAGGCGGTCCCCGACGCCGGCGTGGCGGCGGATGCCGAGATGCCCGCCATGACCGGCGAGGCTGCCCCCGCCGAGGTCGTCTCCGACGAGGCGACCCAGCGGGCCGAGGCCGCGGACGACCCGCGCCTGGCCGCCCTGGCCATGAGCGAGGACCTGAGCGCGGCCGAGTCGCAGGCTGCGGTGGACGCGGCCAGCACCGTCACCGACGAGGGCGACGCCATCCCGGAGACCGAGGCGGACATCGTCGCCGCGCGCCTGAGCGGCCTCGTGCCCGAGCACGTCGGAGCCATCCAGCGACCCGCCCCCAACGAGGACACGGTGGCCACGCAGGTGATCGTCACGGGCCTGGTGAGCGTCGCCTCCATCGCCTCCTTCAAGCGGCACCTGAGCCGCCTCGCCGGCGTGACGTCGGTGGGCGTCAGTTCCGGTCCTGAGGGCGAGTTCATCTTCAAGGCCAACCATGACTCCAAGGTGGCGCTCAAGGAGCTGCTGCCGACCATCAGCGGCTACAGCGTGCGGGTCACCTCGGTCGGTGACGGCGTGATCAACGTCTCCGCGCGCGATCCCGAGAATTAGTCCCCCCGGCACGGCGAGGAGGCGTAGCGATCCGTGGCACGATCAGCCATCCTGTGCTGCCTGCCGACGGATGAGTGCACGCCCGTCGCGAGCGAGCTGACGGCGGCCGGCTTCTCCGTGCTGCATGCGGCCAACGCCGCGGAGGCCACGCCCGTCCTGGCCCGCCGCCGCGATGTCGGCGTCGCCATCATCGACGGCGAGACCGACTTCGACGACTCGCTCGAGCTGTTCAGCCAGCTGCACGGCAACGGCCACGACGTGCCCACCCTGATGGTCGTGTCACCCCGTGCGTTCGAGCGCCTCAGCACGCACAGCATGGCCGCCGACTCGACCGAGTACTTCACCCGCCCCTACAGCGCGGAGTCGCTGCGCTGGCGGGTGGAAGCGATGCTCATCCGCTCCCAGACCTTCGACGACGGCAGCGGGCAGCCCATCCTGGCCGCCGAGCTGCCCGGCGACGGCCTGGCCGCGCGAGCGCTGGTGGTGGGCATCTTCAATCCGAAGGGTGGCGTGGGCAAGACGAGCGTGGCCACCAACCTGGCGGCCGCGCTGCAGACGACGCGCGATCAGCGCGTGCTGCTGGTCGACGCCGATACGACCAGCGGCCACATCGCCACCTCGCTCGGCCTGGAGCACCTCAAGTCGGTCGCCGACGCGCTGGCCGACGACGAGGGCGTGCCGCGCAACTTCGGGGGCATCGCGGCGGCGCACGCCAACGGGCTGCGCGTGGCCGCGCTGGTGAGCAACCCGCTCCAGGTCGAGCAGATCGACCCGACCGCGATGGGCGAGGCACTTGCCCGGTCGCGCTTCGGCTTCGACATCGTGATCATCGACATGCACCCCGACTACGGACCGCTCAACCGCGCCATCTTCGAGCGCTGCGACCGCATCCTGGTACCGGTGACGCCGGACGTGCCGGCCCTGCGGGCAGCCATGCAGTTCCTGGAGATCGCCGACCAGGCCGGCCTGCGGGATCGCCTGGCGATGGTCGTCAACCGGGCCAACAGCGGCGTGACCATCCCCGACATGGAACGCACGACGGGCCTGCGCGCCTTCGCGGAGATCCGCTCGGCGGGTCCGCTGTTCGTGCGCGCCGCCAACGAGGGCACAACGGTCGTCGAGCGCTTCCCGCGCGAGAAGGTGACCGAGGACTTCCTCGTCCTGGCCGACCGGCTGCTCGACCGCGCGCCCGAGCCGCAGGCCGAACGCGGCTTCCTGGGCAACCTCCTGAGCCGCCCCCAGCCCGCCCGGGCCTAGCTGGCCTCCGCCTCGGGGGTCACCTCGGCCGCCGGCGCCGCGTCTGCGGCGCGCGACCGGCCATCCTGGGCGGTCGAACCGTCGTCCAGCTGCTGGACGCCACGCAGGTAGCTGCGGTTGACCAGGGCCACGTCGATGTGGGCATCGCCGACCGGTTGGGCTCCGTAGAAGGCCTGCGCACCGGTGACCGGGATGAACAGCTCCGTGGTGCGGTCGAGCAGGCGGGCCGGATCGGTGCCCGGGAAGAGATGCACGGTGCCCACGATGCGGAAGGGTGGGCACTCGAGGGCCACGTCGTAGTCGACCTTGTGGATGCGGTGCGCCGAGCGCTCCTCCTCCGACTGGACCGGCAGCGAGTCCTTGCCCCCCAGCACGACCACCAGGTCGTACGGGTCGACCGCCTGCAGGCCGGGCGCGGGCGTGAACGGCGCACTGCCGTCGGATGGCGCCCAGCTGACGTCGCTGATGGGGATCGTCTCGCGCTTGTTGAGCGTGTCCGAGAGACGGCCCTTGACGCGCATCACCCCGACCAGCCGCCACTCCTCCGTGAGCGCATCGAAGGGCACGCCCTCATGGAGCGCCGCGGTCGCGGGCACGACCGGTTCGCCCGGCGTCGCCTCCGGCGCCGGCGCCTGGCTGTCGCGGTTGAAGAGCTTGAACGAGGGCATGCGGGTGCGTCCTATTCCTCGGCCCGGCCGGTGCTGGCCCGGATCGTCTCGACCACCCCGGCGTCGGCCAGCGTGGTCGTGTCGCCAAGCGTGCGACCTTCCGACAGATCGCGCAAGAGGCGGCGCATGATCTTGCCCGAGCGGGTCTTGGGCAAGTCCGGCGTGAACAGCAGGTAGCGCGGCCGCGCCAGCGGCCCGATGACGCTGGCCACGTGCTCGCGCAGCTCATGGGCGAGGGCGTCGGAGGGCGCCCGGTCGGCCTTCAGGATGACGAACGCGAAGATCGCCTGGCCGGTGATGGGATCGGTCCGGCCGACCACGGCCGCCTCCGCGACCGCGGGATGGTCGACCAGCGCCGACTCGACCTCGATGGTCGACAGGCGGTGGCCGGCCACGTTCATCACGTCGTCGACGCGGCCGAGCAGCCAGATGTAGCCATCCTCGTCGCGCTTGGCCCCGTCGCCCGCGAAGTACAGGCCGGGGAAGCGGCTCCAGTAGGTCTGGCGGAAGCGTTCCGGATCGCCGTAGATGCCGCGCAGCATGGCCGGCCAGGGCCGCTTGAGGACGAGGTAGCCGCCACCGCCGAGCGGCACCGAGCGGCCCGACCCGTCGACCACGTCGGCCTCGACGCCCGGGAACGGGAAGGTCGCGCTGCCCGGCTTGGTGGTCGTGATGCCCGGTAACGGCGTGATCATGATCATGCCCGTCTCGGTCTGCCACCACGTGTCGACGATGGGCGCCCGGCCACCGCCGATGGTGCGCTGGTACCACAGCCAGGCCTCGGGGTTGATCGGCTCGCCGACCGAGCCGAGCAGGCGCAGGCTGGACAGATCGTGAGCCGCCGGCCAGGCCTCGCCCTGCTTCATGAAGGCGCGGATGGCGGTCGGGGCGCAGTACAGGATCGACACGTGGTACTGCTCGACGATCTGCCACCAGCGATCCCAGGCCGGCGTGTCGGGCGCGCCTTCATAGAGCACGCCCGTGGCGGCGTTGGCCAGCGGCCCGTAGACGATGTAGCTGTGGCCGGTGACCCAGCCGACATCGGCGGCGCACCAGTACACGTCGTCCGGCTTGAGGTCGAAGATCATGCGGTGGGTGTACGCCGTGCCCACGAGATAGCCACCGCTGGTGTGGACGATGCCCTTGGGCCGGGCCGTCGTGCCGCTCGTGTAGAGCAGGTAGAGCATGTGCTCGCTGTCGACCGGCTCGGGCGGACAGTCGGCCGCCTGTGCTTCCACGAACTCGTGCCACCACACGTCACGACCGGCCCGCATCGAGACGCCCTCGGCGGCATCGCCGAGGCGGCGCACGACCAGGGTGTGCTCCACGCTGGGTGTGTCGAGCAGGGCTGCGTCGACGGCCGGCTTGAGGGCCATCGCCTTGCCGCGGCGCCACCCGCCGTCGGCGGTGATGACCAGCTTGGCCTGGGCGTCGTTGATGCGGCCGGCCAGGGCCTCCGCGCTGAAGCCGCCGAAGACGACCGTATGGGGCGCCCCAAGGCGGGCGCAGGCGAGCATCGCGATGGGCAGCTCGGGGATCATCGGCATGTAGATCGCGACGCGGTCGCCGGAGCCCACGCCGAGCGCCTTCAGGGCGTTAGCCGCCTTCTGCACCTCGACCAGCAGGTCCGCATAGGTGATGGTTCGGACGTCCCCCGGCTCGCCGATCCAGTGATAGGCGACCTTGTCGCCCAGGCCCGCCTCGACGTGCCGATCGACGCAGTTGTAGCTCACGTTGAGGCGGCCGCCGACGAACCACCGGGCGAACGGCAGGTCCCATTCGAGCGTCGTGTGGAACGGTGTCGACCAGCTGACCTGCTCGCGGGCGATGGCGGCCCAGAACTCGACCGGATCGCGCTCGGCGTCCGCATAGAGGGTCGCCTGGGCATTGGCCTGCGCGGTGAACTCGGCGGACGGCGGGAACGTCCGCCGCTCGGCCATCAGGTTCTCGATCTCCGGCGCCGTGGACGACCCGGGCTCCGCGCTCACACTGCCCTCCTGCCTGCTCCTGGCGCCATTCTAGTCGGAGCCCATCGCCCTCAAACCTGGGCTCGCGGGGCCGCTGGTGGCACGGACGGCGGC
>JBIOID010000002.1:0-25162 GCA_044449585.1 Candidatus Limnocylindrales bacterium | reverse complement strand
GTCGCCGACGTGCTCTACGCCGTGGCCGACCCGCGCATCCGCTACGACTGAGGGAGGGCGCCATGGCGACCACGCCCAAGCTCACGGCCCCGGTGGGACCCGCCCCGGTCTCCGACACGACGCCGCCCGTCGCGGCGGCCGACGTCGAGGTCGCCCTCGAATCGCTCAGCCAGTGGCAACTCGCCTGGCGGCGCTTCAAACGCCACAAGATGGCCCTGCTCGGCCTGACCATCTTCGGCGTGATGGCGGCCACCGCGATCCTGGGGCCCATCCTGCTGCCGTACAACCCGCTCGATATCCCGGGCTCGCCCAAACCGGGCGGCACCGGCCCGTCCTTGGAGCACCTCTTCGGCACCGACAACACCGGCCGTGACGTCTTCGCGATGGTCGTCAACGGGGCCCGCATCTCGGTCGCCATCGGCTTCTTCTCGATGTGCATCGCCGGTCTGGTGGGCGTCACCGTGGGCGCCGTCTCGGGTTACGCCGGGGGGTTCGTGGACAACGCGCTCATGCGCCTGGTCGACGTCCTGTTCGCCATCCCGTTCCTGTTCGTGATCCTTGTCGCGGCGCGCTTCTTCGGCCAGGGCTCCATGGTCGCGCTGATCCTGATCTTCGGGTTGCTGTCGTGGCCGCTCATCGCGCGCCTGGTGCGGGCGTCCTTCCTCAGCCTGCGCGAATCGGACTTCGTGGAGGCGGCGCGGGCCGTCGGCGTGGGCGACACGCGCATCACGTTCCGCCACGTCCTGCCCAATGCCCTCGGTCCGGTGATCGTGGCGATGACGCTGCTGATGGCCAGCAACATCGTGCTGGAAGCGTTCGTCAGCTACCTTGGCTTCGGCATCAGCGAGGACCAGACGAGCTGGGGCAATGCCCTGTCCAACGCGCAGAACTACCTGGTCCTGGGCAACTGGTGGTGGGCGTTCTTCCCCGGCATGGCCATCGCCCTGACCGTGCTGGCCATCAACTTCGTGGGTGACGGCCTGCGCGACGCGCTCGACCCGCGAGCCCGCGTGTGACCGTCCAGGAACTCGGTCAAGGCGTCCCGCCGCCGCCGGACGTCCTGTTGGAGGTGCGCGACCTGCGCACCTACTTCCATGTCATGGACGGCACCGTGCCGGCCGTCGACGGGGTCAGCTTCTCGATCAAGCGGGGCGAGACGATGGGCCTCGTCGGCGAGTCGGGCTGCGGCAAGAGCGTCACCTCGCTGAGCATCATGCGGCTGCTCGACATCCCGCCTGCGGAGATCGTCTCGGGCGAGATCTGGTTCGACGGACGCGACCTGCTGAAGCTCCCGGAGAGCGAGATGCGCGAGGTGCGCGGCAACGACATCACCATGATCTTCCAGGAGCCGATGACCTCGCTGAATCCGGTGTTCACCATCGGCGACCAGATCGCCGAGGCGGTCGTGCAGCACCGCAAGGTCAGCCAGAAGGCGGCCTGGGAGCGGGCGGTCGAGATGCTCCGCCTGGTCGGCATCCCGGGGCCGGAACGGCGGGCCAAGCAGTACCCGCACGAGATGTCGGGCGGCATGCGCCAGCGCGTGATGATCGCCATGGCCCTCGCCTGCGACCCCAAGCTGGTCGTGGCCGACGAGCCCACGACGGCCCTCGACGTGACCATCCAGGCGCAGATCCTCGAACTCATCAAGGCCCTCCAGCGCGAGACCGGGGCGGCCCTGCTGTTGATCACCCACGACCTGGCGGTGGTCGCCGAGACTGTCGAGCACGCGGCCGTCATGTACGCCGGCAAGATCGTCGAGACGGGCAGCGTGGAGGACGTGATCCTTCGCCCCAGGCATCCCTACACGGAGGGCCTGTTGCGCTCGATCCCGTCCCACGTCCCCAAGGGGCAGCGCCTCAACGTCATCAAGGGGACCGTGCCCAACCCGTTCCGCATGCCCGCCGGCTGCCGCTTCCAGCCGCGCTGCCCGTACGCCTTCGAGCCGTGCCATGACTTCGAGCCCCCGCTGGCCGCACCCGAGCACGGCCAGCGCGTGGCGTGCTGGCTGCATGTGCCAGAGGCGCAGCGGCCCGGCCCGGGCGCGCCCAAGGTCGTGCCGCCGCCGGCCCCCACTCCGCCACCGGAGCACGTCGCCCTGGAAGGGGTCAACCGGGTATGAGCCAGGCCGCGACGAGGGGCGCCGCGACCGCCGACGGCCAGGGCAGCGCATCGGCGGCCCCGGCCGAGCGCGAGGTCTTCCTGCAGATCAAGGACCTGGTCAAGTACTTCCCGATCATGGGCGGCCTCATGCGGCGGCACGTCGGTGACGTGAAGGCCGTCGACGGGGTCTCGCTGGACGTGCGCAAGGGCGAGGTGCTCGGCCTGGTGGGCGAATCGGGCTGCGGCAAGACGACCCTGGGGCGGACCGTGCTGTTCCTCCAGCGCCCGACCAGCGGGCAGGTGATCTTCGATGGCGAGGACCTGTCGCACATGTCGGCCGCCCAGCTGCGCCGTATGCGCAAGCGCATGCAGATCATCTTCCAGGACCCGTACGGCTCGCTCAATCCGCGCATGCCCGTGCTCGACATCATCGGCGAGGGCCTCGTGGCGCAGGGCATCACCGACAGCAAGGTGCGCAGCAAGAAGGTGGAGGATGCGCTCGAGACGGTCGGCCTGCGGCGCGACTACACGCGGCGCTACCCGCACGAGTTCAGCGGCGGCCAGCGCCAGCGCATCGGCATCGCTCGGGCGCTCGTGCTGGAGCCGGAGTTCATCGTCTGCGACGAGGCCGTCTCCGCCCTCGATGTCTCGATCCAGTCGCAGATCCTGAACCTGCTCCTGGACCTGCGCGAGGAATTCGGCTTCGCCTACCTGTTCATCGCCCACAACCTTTCCGTCATCGAGTACATCAGCGACCGGGTCGGCGTGATGTACCTGGGCAAGATGGCCGAGCTGGCCGACGCCACCGAGATGTTCCGCAACCCGCGCCACCCCTACACCGTGGCCCTGCTGTCGGCCATCCCCGATCCGGACCCCCGGGTGCGCAAGAAGCGGCTCGTGCTGAAGGGCGACGTGCCCAGCCCGGCGGCGCCACCGTCCGGCTGCCGCTTCCACACGCGCTGCTGGCTGCGCGAGCAGCTCGGCAACCCGGAGAACTGCAGCACGGATGACCCGCCGTTCCGCGAGCTGGTACCGGGCCACCTGGTGGCCTGTCATTACGCGGAGCAGGTCTCGTCGGAGCGGGTGATCAGCGCCGCCGCGAAGGCGCCGGCCATCGTCAGCGCCGATGTCGGCGACCTGGCCGAGATCCCGATGCCGAGCCTCGCGCCACCGGAAGGGCCGCCGCCCGTCTGAGCACCCCCGGGGCCTCGGGCCAGGGATAGCGGCCGACCGTGCAAGGTGGCATCATGTGCCATCCGCCGCCGCGACCAGGGGCGATGGTCCCGGCGCCCTGTCCGTTCCACCCCGTGCGGGGTCGGAGCCGACGGGAGCGGTCCCGGCGGTCCCGGGGTCTGTCACTCGGCAGGCCGCCGACCGCCACAGAGGAGGATGGCATGGTCACGAAACGCTTCGGCGCCCTGCTCGCCGTGCTGGGGCTTGCCCTGGCCGCGTGCGGCTCGGGGACGGCCACCGGCACGCCCACGCAGGCGCCCGCCACGAGCACGCCTGGCGGCGGCGCCACGGCCACCCCCGCGGCCTCGGCCTCGACGGCGCTGACGCCCAAGGATGGCGGCACGCTCGTGGTGGGCCTGGACGGCGACATGGTGCTGGCCGACACGGCCCTCATCAGCGACAGCAACTCGTCCTATGTGGCGGACCAGGTCGTGGAGACCCTGGTCGGCCTCAAGCCGGGCACCGTCAGCGACATCATCCCCGTGCTCGCCTCGGCGCTGCCGACCGTGAGCGCGGATGGCAAGACCTACACGTTCACCCTGCGCACCGGCGTCAAGTTCCACGACGGCACCGACTTCAATGCCGACGCCGTGGTCTTCAACTACAAGCGCTGGCAGGCCTTCCCCAAGGGTGACCTGCAGGACAACGCGTACTACTACGGCGCGGTCTTCGGCGGCTTCGGCGCCGACTCGAACGTCGCCTCCGTCAGCGCCCCCGACGAGACGACCTTCGTGATCACCCTCAAGAACCCGCAGTCGAACTTCCTGATCAGCCAGACCAACGTCGTCTTCGGCATCGAGAGTCCGACCGCGCTGACCAACGACAAGGCCGACACGACCCCGCTGAAGGACAACAAGTACGCCCAGGGCCAGGGCCAGAGCATGGTCGGCACGGGCCCCTTCATGTGGAAGGCGTGGACGCCCGGCGTCGAGATCGACGTGGTCAAGAACCCCAGCTACTGGAACCCGGCCGGCGTCGCCCACCTGGACGGCATCGTTTTCAAGCCCTTCCAGGACCAGACGTCCAAGCTGCAGGCCCTGCAGTCGGGCAGCGGCATCGACTTCGCCCAGACGGTCGCCCCGTCGGACCTGGTCACCATCGGCACCAACAGCTCGCTGGCCATCGTCAACCGCGGTGAATCCTGCAACATCGGCCAGATCTCGATGAACCAGGACGCCAGCACGCCGGGCGCCATCGATCCGGCCCAGCACACCCTGCTGGCCAACAAGAACATCCGCCTGGCGATCGCCTACGCGGTCAACAAACCGTCGTACATCGATGCCTTCTACGCCGGCCTGGCCAAGCCAGCCGACAACTGGATGCCGCCGGCGACCCAGTACTTCAAGGCAGAGAACCTGCCGACCTACGACGTCCAGAAGGCCAAGGACGCGATCACCGCGTCGGGCGTCGCGGCCACCGACCTGACCCTCGACCTGTACTACCCGTCGGACGTGGTGCGCCCGTACATGCCCGATCCCAAGGGCCTGGCACAGGCCATCGCCCAGGATCTCCAGGCGGTCGGCTTTACCATCGTCCTCAAGAGCGAGGGCTGGCACACCGGCTACATCGCCGATGAGGAAGTCGGCAAGTTCCCCATGTGGTTGCTCGGCTGGACCTGCGACTGGGCCGGCCCCGACAACTTCCTGGACACCGCCTTCTTCCACTACAACGGCAACAAGCCGTCGCCGGAGTTCGGCTACAAGAACGACCAGCTCAACACGACCATGAACCAGGCCCTCGTGGCCACTGACCCCGCCCAGATCCAGAGCCTGTGGGAGCAGGCCCAGGACCTGATCCGGGCCGACATGCCGACCGTGCCGCTCGTCAACTCTGCACCGCCAGGTGCGATGCAGGCGTACGTGCAGGGCTTCGTCGGCGCAGGCAATCTGACCGAGGAATTCAACTCGGTCTGGCTGAACAAGTAACACCGCTGGCCGAGAGGCGCCACCCGGCGCTCGCGGCCAGCCACGAGCCTTCGTCCCCCGGCGCCAAGGCGGTGCCGGGGGACGTTGCTACACCGGACCAAGGACCAGTCGGGCCATGCTGAAGTACATCGTGCGGCGCCTCATCGGGGCCATCCCGGTGCTCATCGGCCTGTCGATCGTGCTGTTCCTGTTCGTGCGGCTGCTGCCAGGCGATCCGGCCATCGCCATCCTGGGCCAGCACGCCACGCCCGCCCTGATCATCCAGGTGCACCAGGCGCTCGGCCTGGACCAGCCCATCTGGGTGCAGTACATCACCTACGTCGGCGGCCTGCTCCAAGGCGACTTCGGGTCGAGCTTCATCAACGGGCGCTCGGTCCTGGAGGACTTCCTGCAACGGTTCCCAGCGACCATCGAGCTGACCGTCGCTGCGCTCATCTTCGCGGTCGGGCTGGGCATCCCGCTGGGCCGCCTGGCGGCGCGCCATCCCAACGGCTGGATCGACGGCCTCGTCACGGTCATCTCGCTGTTCGGCATCTCCATCCCCATCTTCGTGCTGGGCTACGCCCTCGTCTTCATCTTTGCCGTGCAGCTCCACTGGCTGCCCGCCACCGACCAGATCGATCCCCGGCTGCAGCTGCAGCTGCGGACCAACTTCGTGCTCATCGATGCCATCCTGGCCGGGCGTCCGGACGCGTTCGTCGACGGCACCAAGCACCTCCTCCTGCCGGCCATCGCGCTCGGCTCGATCCCCTTCGCCATCATCACGCGCATCACGCGGGCGTCCGTGCTGGACGTGACCAACGAGGACTACGTGCGCACGGCGCGAGCCAAGGGCCTGACCGAGAAGCGGGTCAACGCCCGCCACATCATGCGCAACGCGTGGCTGCCGGTGACGACCGTCATCGGCCTGGAGATCGGGGGCCTGCTGGCCGGGGCGGTCATCACCGAGACGGTCTTCTCATGGAACGGCGTCGGGTCATGGGTCGTCACCGCCATCCAGGACCACGACTACTTCGTGGTCCAGTCCTCGATCCTCATCTTCGCCCTGATCTTCCTGGTGGTGAACCTGGTGGTCGACATCGGCTATGCCTTCCTCAACCCGCGCATCCGGTACTCCTGAGATGGCCGCCGGCGCGACCACGCTGCCCCGGGCCGTCCCCGCGCGCGCCAGCCGCGGCCTGTGGGGTGATGCCTGGCGGCGCCTGCTGCGGAACGGGCCGGCCCTCGTGGGCCTGGCGTGCATCGCGATCTTCGTCCTGGCGGCCCTGCTGGCGCCCGTCATCGCGCCATACGACCCGACGGTCGGCAAGCTGGTCGATCGCATGAAGCCGCCCAGCCTGCAGCACCTGATGGGCACCGACCTGCTGGGGCGCGACGAGTTCTCGCGGGTCCTCTACGGCGCGCGCCTGAGCCTCCAGCTGGGGACCATCTCGGTCGTCTTCGGGCTGTTCTTCGGCGTCGTCATCGGGGCCGCGGCGGGCGGGCTGGGAGGCAAGGTCGACTCGCTCCTGATGCGCGTGGTCGATGTACTGCTGGCCGTGCCCGGCATCCTGCTGGCCATCGGCATCGTGGCCTGGCTGGGCCGCGGCCAGGTCCAGATCATGCTGGCGGTGGGTATCGCGTACACGCCCATCTTCGCGCGGCTGCTGCGGGGCAGCCTGCTGGCGCTGCGCGAAGCGGACTTCGTCACCGCCGGCCGCTCGATCGGGGCGTCGCGCCTGCGGTTGCTGACGCGGCACATGCTGCCCAACGCCATGACGCCGCTCATCGTGGCGGCCACGCTGGCCCTGGCGACGGCCATCATCGATGTGGCCGGCCTGGGCTTCCTGGGCCTGGGCCCGGGTGATCCGCGGGTGGCCGAATGGGGCGAGATGCTGACCGACTCGGCCCGCTTCCTCCAGTCGGCGCCCTACCTCCTGTTCTTCCCGGCCGCGGCCATCGTCATCAGCGCCATCGGCTTCAACCTCCTGGGCGACGGCCTGCGCGAGGCGCTCGACCCGCGGTTGCGGCGCTGATGGCCCTCCTGGAGGTCGAGGACCTCGTGGTCCGCTTCCGCACGCACGAGGGCACGGTCTACGCGGTGAACGGCGTCTCGTTCCAGCTCGAGGAGGGCGAGACGCTCGGCCTGGTGGGCGAGTCGGGCTGCGGCAAGAGCGTCACCACCCTGGCCCTCATGCGCCTGCTGCCGCGCCCCGCCGGCCGCGTGGAGGGCGGCCGCGTGCGCCTGGACGGCACCGAACTGCTCGACCTCACCGAGGCCGAGATGCGTGACCTGCGGGGCCGCGAGCTGGCCATGATCTTCCAGGATCCGATGACCAGTCTCAACCCGGTCCTGACCGTGCAGGAGCAGATGGTCGAGACGATCCAGGCGCACACGGCCCTCACCGCCGATGAGGCGCGGGCCCGGGCCATCGAGCTGCTGGGCATGGTCGGCATCCCTCAGCCGGAAACGCGCCTCAAGGCCTTCCCGCACGAGTTCAGCGGCGGCATGCGCCAGCGCGTGATGATCGCCATCGCGCTCGCCCTCAAGCCGCGGCTGCTCATCGCCGAAGAGCCCACGACCGCGCTCGACGTGACCATCCAGGCGCAGGTCCTGGAGCTGCTGCGCGACCTCACCGCCGACGCCGGCACGGCCGTCATCCTGATCACCCACGACCTGGGGGTGGTGGCCGGCATGACCCGGCGCATCAACGTGATGTACGCGGGCTACGTGGTCGAGACGGCGACCACCGGCGAGCTGTTCGCCAACCCGTCGCACCCGTACACGGTCGGCTTGCTGCACTCCATCCCGCGCCTCGACGCGGCCGAGGGCGCCCCGCTCATCCCCATCGAGGGCACGCCGCCCGACCAGCGCCAGGCCCCGGTCGGGTGTCCCTTCGCCCCGCGCTGCGCGTGGCGTCTGGCGGCGTGCTGGACGACCAACCCACCCCTGGAGGCACTCGTGCCGGGCACCCCGGTGGTCGCCTCGGGGAACGAGGCCACCCACCGCATCGCGTGCCTCAACCCGGCCGCGCCGGACGAGGCGGCGGCCGGCCGGCCTCTGCGTGACGGCTTCGTGGCCGCGCCCGCGCCGCGCACGGCCATCGACGAGCTGGCCGTGGCGGATGTGCCGGCATGAGCGCCGTACCGAGCGATGCCGTAGCGACGCCGGGTGGGGCGACCGATCCGCTGGTCCGGGTCGAGGACCTCAAGGTCTGGTTCCCCATCACGGAGGGCCTCATCGCGCAGCGCCACATCGGCGACGTGCAGGCCGTCGACGGGGTGAGCTTCGACCTGCGGCGCGGCGAGACCCTGGGCCTGGTCGGGGAATCCGGCTGCGGCAAGAGCACCACCGGGCGGGCGCTCATCCGTCTCTACCGGCCGACCGCCGGGCGCATCGTGTTCGACGGCCAGGACCTGGCCAGCCTCGATGGCGGGGCGCTGCGCCGGTTCCGTCGCCGCATGCAGATGATCTTCCAGGATCCGTACGCCAGCCTCAACCCGCGCATGACGGCCGGCGGCATCGTGCGCGAACCGCTCGACATCTTCAAGGTCGGGTCGGGCGCGGAACGCCGTGAGCGGGTGCGCGACCTGTTGGCCACGGTGGGCCTTAACCCGGACTTCGAGAACCGCTATCCGCACGAGTTCAGCGGCGGCCAGCGGCAGCGCATCGGGGTGGCGCGGGCCCTCGCCCTCAACCCCGAGCTGATCGTGGCCGACGAACCCATCAGCGCCCTCGATGTCTCGATCCAGGCCCAGATCATCAACCTGCTCGAGCACCTCCAGGGCCAGTTCGGCCTGACCTACCTGTTCATCGCCCACGACCTCTCGGTGGTGCGTCACATCAGCGACCGCATCGCGGTCATGTACCTGGGCCGCATCGTCGAGCTGGCGCGCAGCCGGGAGCTGCACGAGCGGCCGCTGCACCCGTACACGGTCGCGTTGCTGTCGGCCATCCCGGTGCCCGACCCGGTGGTCGAGGGCCGCCGCAAGCGCATCATCCTGACCGGCGACGTGCCCAGCCCGGTCAACCCGCCCAGCGGCTGCCGCTTCCACACGCGCTGCTGGCTGCGCGAGCGGCTGGGCGACCCGGAGGAGTGCGTGACCGTCGATCCGGCGCTGCGGCTGCAGGGCGAGGAGCACGCGGTGGCCTGCCACTTCGCCGATCGCGTGGACGGCTCGGCCGAGCAGGTCCAGGTCGCGAGCCTGCGGCCGCGGGACACGCCTGTAGACTCCGGGCGTGCAACCACTGCGGATCGCGCTGGTACAGCTGGCACCGCGCCTGGGTGACCTGGAGGCGAACCTGGCGGCTCATCGGGCCCACCTGGCCGACGCCCGCGACCAGCGGGCCGACGTGGTCGTCTTCCCCGAGCTGGGCCTGACCGGCTATTTGCTCCAGGACCTCAATGCCGAGGTGGCCATGCGCCTCGACGATCCGCGCCTGGCGGCCCTGGTGGCCGACACGGTCGGCATCTCGGCGGTGGTGAGCTTCGTGGAGGAGTCGGCCGACCATCGCCTGTTCATCGCCGCCGCGCTGGTCGAGGACGGCGCCATCGTGCACGTCCATCGCAAGGTCTTCCTGCCCACGTACGGCCTCTTCGATGAGCGCCGCTTCTTCGCCGCCGGGTCGGCCGTGCGGGCCACCGCCAGCCGCCTGGGCGTCCGCGTCGGGCTGGCCATCTGCGAGGACTTCTGGCACCTCGCGGTGGCCGACCTGCTGGCACTCGATGGAGCGCAGATCCTGATCAACGTCTCGTCGTCGCCCGGTCGTGACGTGGCCGCTGCCAACGAGGTCGGCCTGGGCACGGCCAGCTCGTGGCGCAGCATGATGCGCACCTACGCCCAGCTGACGACCAGCTTCGTGGTCTTCGTCAACCGCGTCGGCCTCGACGAGTCGATCAGCTTCTGGGGCGGCTCGGAGGTCATCGCGCCGAGCGGCGCGGCGCTCTTCCAGGCGCCCCTCTTCGACGAGGGCCTGTACCTCGTGGAGGTCGACCTGGCCGACCTGCGTCGCGAGCGCATCGCCCTGCCGCTGCTCCGTGACGAGCGGCCGGAGGTGATGCTGCGGCAGCTCGAGCTCATCGTGCGCCAGCGCGCCGGCAGCACTGAGGACACCGCCGGCCCCGAGCCGACCGAGGCGGGCCAGGCATGAGCGCACCCGTCGCCGGCGCGGCCTTCGAGCTGCCCGCCGAGCTGACCATCGACGCGGCGGTGGCGCGTCGCATCGCGGTCGACTTCATCCGCGGCCAGCTGCGCCAGGCGGGCTTCGGCCGGCTCGTGCTGGGGTTGTCGGGCGGGATCGACTCGGCCCTCGTGGCCTACCTGGCCGCCGAGGCGGTCGGGTCGGCCGAGCTGCTGTGCGTGCTCATGCCCTACCGCACGTCCGCGCCGGCGTCGCGGGCGGACGCGGAGACGGTCGTCGCGGCGCTCGGCTGCGCCAGTCGGCTGGTGGACATCAGCCCGGTCGTGGACGGCTACTTCGACGCTGCCCTGGGCGCGGAGGGCGGCGCCGCCTCCGCCCGCCGACGGGGCAACTTCATGGCGCGCGCCCGGATGGCCGTCCTGTACGACCTGTCGGTGGCGTGGAACGGCCTGGTCATCGGGACCGGCAACAAGACCGAAGCGCTCATCGGCTACACCACCGTCTACGGCGACAACGCGAGCGCGTTCAACCCCATCGGCGACCTCTACAAGACACAGGTCCGTCAGCTGGCACAGGCGGTCGGCGTGCCCGATGCCATCGTGCGCAAGGCGCCCTCCGCCGACCTGTGGCCGGGCCAGACGGACGAGGGTGAGGTCGGCTTCGACTACGCCACGGTCGATCGCCTGCTGTTCTGGCTGGTCGACCGCCGGCGCAGCGTCGAGGAGGTGGTGGCGATGGGCTTCGCGGCGGCGATGGTCGAGCGGGTGGTGGCGATGGTCGCCGGTGCCGAGTTCAAGCGCCAGGTGCCCCCGGTGGCCAAGATCTCCTCGCGCACCACCGGCGTGGACTACCTCTACCCGCGCCGCCGGCCTGGCGCGCGGCGTGCCTGAGCCGGGGGCCGCCCGGGGCGCCCTGTACGTCGTCGCCACGCCCATCGGCAACCTGGGCGACGTCACGCTACGCGCGCTCGAGGCGCTCCGCGCGGTGCCGCTCATCGCGGCCGAGGACACCCGCATCTCGCGGCGCCTGCTCGCGCGTCACGGGATCACGACGCGCCTCGTGAGCTACCACGCGCGCAACGCGGCCGTGCGGGAGCCGGAGCTGCTGGAGCACCTGCGGGCTGGCCGCGACCTGGCCCTGGTGACCGACGCGGGCACGCCGCTGGTCAGCGACCCCGGTGCCTCGCTGGTCAGCGCCTGGGCCGCGGAGGGCGGTCGCGTGGTGCCGCTGCCCGGGCCGTCAGCAGCCCTCGCGGCACTGGTGGCCAGCGGTCTGCCGGCCGCCCGCTGGGGCTTCGAGGGCTTCCTGCCACGGCATGGCCGGGAGCGCCGCGAACGGCTGGCGCGGATCGCCGCCGACGATCGGGCGACGATCCTCTTCGAGGCGCCAGGCCGCGTCGCGGCCACGCTGCGCGACCTGGCCGCGGCCTGCGGGTCGGATCGTGCGGCGGCGTTGGGCCGCGAGCTGACGAAGCTGTACGAAGAGGTGTGGCGCGGGTCGCTGGGCGAGCTGGCCGCCCGGGCGGCCGATGTGTCACCGCGCGGCGAGGTGACCCTGGTCGTGGCCGGGCGGGCGGCGGATGCGCCGTCCGATGCGCCCGCCCGCGCCGAGCCCCAGCGGGCGCTCGACCTGGCGCACGGTCGTGAGGAGGTCGCGGCGCTGGTCGCGGGTGGCTTGACTCGCTCGGCTGCCGCGCGCCGCGCCGCGGCGCGCACGGGCCTGCCTCGGCGGGAGCTCTTCCGGGCCGGTCAGGACGACTGATCCGGCGCGGCCCACCGGGGTGGGCGGCCGAGCGGATCCATGCGGCGGCCATCCGGCGTAGCATCGCGCAGGAGGTCCTCATGGCCCTGCTCTTCGCGGATCCCGTCGCACCCATCTCGACTGCTCCGCCGGCACCGGTCCCGGGGCCGGTCTACGAGCCCGGCGTCTGCAACATCGGTCCGGCGGAGATCGCCCGGCGTCGCCGGGGCGCGTGGGCCGCGACCATCGTCACGCTGGTGCTCGCGATCGCCGTCTTCGCGCTCGGCTGGCCGCCCCCGGCGCGTGTGGTCATCGCGCTGCCCGCCGCGGCCGCTATCGTCAGCTGGCTGCAGGTCGTGCTGCACTTCTGCGTCGGCTTCGCGCGGCTGGGCGTCTTCAACTTCGGCGCCGTCGGGCCGATGGAGCGGGTGGTCGATCCGGCCGCCCGTCGGGCCGACCAGCGCCGGGCCGCGTCGATGATCGTGGTCGCCCTGGTGGGCGGGCTGGCCATCGGGCTCACGGCGGCGCTGCTGCCCTGACGGTCGGGCGGTGACCCTGACAGTTCAGGGGCCGGTCGACACCGTGGGCGAGGGGCTGGCGGTGAGCGAGCCGCCGGTCAGCGCGTCCAGGGCGTTGAGCGCGTCCGCGACGTGCTGCATCTCCTGTCCGTAGGTCACGAAGTCGCCCCGTGCCTGGGCCGCCTTGGCAGCTGTGAAATGGTCGTTGGCGTACTGCACGAGACCGGCCACGTCGGTGGGCAGGCCGGCCACGGGCGGCGCCGTCGCGCCCGTAGTGGGGATGGGCGTCGGGCTGCCGCCGCCACCGCCGTTGGCGTTGGAGCCACCGCCGGTGCCGGCTCCACTGATGACCTGGCCGAGCGCCTGGTCGAGCGTATTGCCCCAGCCGACCGTGGCCGAGGTGGCCACGACGACCTTGGTCAGTTCGGGGAAGGCCGAGCTGGTCGACTGCAGGTAGATCGGCTCGAGATACACGAAGGATGTGCCGACCGGGAGCACCAGGAGATTCCCGCGGATGACCTTCGAGCCGGCCTGGTCCCACAGGCTGATCTGGGCGCTGATGACCGAATCCTGGTCGATGCGGGCTTCGATCTGCGTCGGCCCCTGGATGGTCGTATTGGCCGGCAGCTCGTAGACCGTCACCTGGCCGCGGGCCGTGCCGTCGTTCCGGGCGGCCACCCACGCGATCATGTTGGGCCGGGACGCGGGGACCATCGGCTGGATGAGCACGAACTCGGCCTGCGCCTGGCCGGGCAGTCGGATCTCCACGTAGTAGGCCTCCGGTGTGACCACCTGCTGCGAGCCTTCCGTGACGCTCGGCACCGTCCAGAGGTTGTCGCTCTTGTAGAAGCTGGCCACGTCCGTCACGTGGTACGTGGCGTAGGTCTGCACCTGGGCGTTGAACATCGTCTCGGGGGTGCGCAGGTGGGCGACGAGGCCGCTGGGCATGGCGGAGAGCGGCTCGAACATCGTCGGGAACACGCCCTGCCAGGCCCGGATGAGGGGGTCGTCCGGGTCGGCCACGTAGAAGTGGGTGGTGCCGTCATACGCGTCGATGGTGATCTTGACGCTGTTGCGGATGTAGTCGTACGTCGTCTTGAGCGTCGTGTCGCTGGTACTGGTCGCGTCGGGGACGGCGCGCGTCGTGGTGTAGGCGTCCTGCACGTAGACCAGGTGCCCATCCGGCCCGATGACCAGGTACGGATCGCCATCGAGGGCCAGGAAGGGAGCCAGGGTGCCCAGCCGGTCGGCGAGGCTGCGATGGATGAGCAGCTGCGTCTGGGCGGTGACCTGGTCGCTGATGAGGAGGTTGAGATCACCGAGGTGGGTCGCCCAGAAGAGGCGGGCGATGGGCGAGCCGACGGGCAGGCCGGTCTCGCCGGTGTATTCGGTGGTCACGTCGTTGCCGTTGCCCGTGCTCGACGGGTAGTCGAACTCGGGGGTCTTGGCGTCGACGAGCACCCAGTCCGACGGTCGCTCGCCGAAGTAGATGCGTGGCTGGGCGACGGTCGGGACGCCCGGCGCCTCGGTCACCGGCAGGTCCTTGATGATGAGGTTCGGCAGCCCGTTGGCGTCGACGGCGTTGACGGGCACCATGGCCAGGCCGTAGCCGTGCGTGTAAAGGATGTGCGCGGAGATCCAGGTCGGGTTGCTCTGGCTCTTGTCGAGGGCCATCTCGCGCGCCGAGAGCATCACCTGCGTGGGTTGCCCATTGATCTGGTAGCGGTCGATGTCGACCGAGGTGAAGTCGTAGTACTGGCGCACGGTCTGCAGCTGGTCGAGGGTCGTGCCGAGCGGCCGGTAGTCCCACAGGCGCGCATTGTTGAACGTCGTCTGGTCGTTGCTCAAGTCAGCGGCGCCGATGCTCGTGGCGCCCGTGTACGACTCGAGATGCCAGCCCTCCAGGTCGAACGCCTGGCGGGTGAGCGCGATGTTGTTGGCGATGTAGGGCGCCTCGGCCGAGTTCTGGTTGGGCGCGACGATGAATTGCTGGTAGGCCCACGGCAGCAGCGTGCCGCCCACCAGCAGCAGGACATACCAGCCGCCGATGGCCAGGGCCAGGCCACGGACCCAGCGTGACCGCCAGCCGACGGCGAGCACGATCAGCACGACGGCTGCGACGAGGGTGGAGATGCTGGTGGCCGCGGCAAGGGGCAGGCGGACCGCGGCGTCCGTTGCGGTCACCCCGGTGACCACGCCGTTGTGCTGGTACGAGAGGTCGTACCGGCCGAGCCACTGGATCGCCGCGAGCGTGACCAGGAAGCCGGCGCCCAGGATCGCCAGGTGCAGGATGGGCCCGCGCGACGTGACGTCCCCGCCGCGCACCGCGGAGAGGCCGTAGGCGGCCCCCACCAGCAGCAGGGTGGCTGCCAGCACGGTCCCGACGAGCGTGAGCACGAGGTGCAGGAACGGCAGACTGAAGAGCCACCAGCCCAGGTCGAGGCCGAAGACGGGATCGGGCGTGGGCGCGCCGGACGGCGCATATGAGACGCCGTGGAGCCACAGGGCGACGGTCTGCCAGGCGCCCGACAGCGAGAGGCCGAGGAGCAGGGCCACCACCAGCGCGACGACGATCAGACCGACGCGGATGGCGGCCCGCGGCAGGAGGGCGACCGCGGTCATCCAGTCGACCTCGTCCTCGGGACCCGTGCGCACGCTGGCACGGGCGGCCAGCTGGGCGTCCGTCGGATCGTCCGAGAGGCGCCAGGCCAGGACGAGGTCGCCCACCAGGAAGACGGCGCTGCCGATGAGGGCCAGGCAGAAGAGCCCGAAGCCGTAGGCGAACTGCGTGCTCCAGACGGCCCCGAAGCCGACGTTGGTGAACCAGAGGTAGTCGGCCAGCGGATCAGAGATGGCGCCGAAGATGATCCACGCCCCGATGATCAGCACGACGGCCAGCAGGAGGGCGAAGCGCAGCCGGTGATGGCCGCCCGCGCCCCGGGTCTTGCGCGGCGGCGGCACGTAATCCGGGTCCAGCCTGGCGCGGCTATCAGCGGCCTGTTTGTTCAGCCAGTCGGCGAGCGCGTCGAACGGCGACTCGGTATTGGGGCGGCGGCGTTGCATGCGGTTCGGCAACCCTTTCGGCGTACCGAATCACGGTACCCCGAATGGGCCGTTCACGCCGGCGGGGAGCCCGACGCGCGCGGCGCCCGAGCGCGCGTGGCGCAGGCGGCCTGCCCCTGCCCGCTGATGCGATCCGTGACATCAGGTGCGCCCCGGCACGAAACCCCGGCCGGATAAGCCAGCGGTAAGGCCCGCGGGCTAGTCTTCCGGCGTTGCCGCGGGGTCCCCTCGACACCGTTGTGACGTCCCGCCGGTCCATCCGTCGTCCGCCGTTGACGTGGGGAGCCGCCCCTGGCGCGCTCCCGGGAGGTCGAGTGTGAACCGGGTCCTGATCACGGGTCGTCTGACGCGCGACCCAGAGCTACGCACCCTCGCGAGTGGCAAGACGGTCACCCAATTCTCGGTCGCCACGAACGACTACCGCGCCGGCGAGGAACGCAGCGAGTACCACAGCGTCGTGACGTGGGATCGGCTGGCCGAGATCTGCGGGCAGTACCTGGGCAAGGGGCAGATGGTCGCCGTCGACGGCCGTCTGCAGACACGCCAGTGGGAGGACGAGAAGAAGGCACGCCACTGGAAGACGGAGATCGTCGCGGCACGCGTGGAGATGCTCTCCGGCCGGCGCAAGAAGGACTACGCCGCAGAGGCCGCGGCGGAGGCCCTGGTCGCCCAGGCCCAGGCGCTCGGCTTCACGCCGGCACCCGGCGCAGCTGCCGACCCCGACGACCCGGACGACCCGGACGAGGACGATCCCGAAGGCGACGAGGCGTTCGCCCCGACCCTGGAACCTGCCCTCGCCTGAGCCCCGTCTGTTCCTCGCGGCGGACGCGTTGCCCCCTCACGCGTCCGCCGCTCCTCGCGTTCAGCCGGCGGCGGCACTCCCGCGGCGCCGCCGCCGCGCGCTGTTCAGGTCCAGCAGGTCGTTGGGCTGGATGCTCGTGCCGATGAACTCCCACCCGGGCACGCCCGCCGCGTAGAGGTCGCAGAAGAGGTCGACCAGCTCCGGGTCGAACTGGTTGCCGGCATAGCGACGCAGCTCGGCGATGGCCCGGTCGTGGCCGATCGACGCCTTGTAGGGCCGATCGTGCATCATCGCGTCGTAGGCGTCGGCGATGGCCACGATGCGCGCCCCGAGCGGGATGTCCTGGCCGCGCAGGCCATACGGATAGCCATGCCCGGCGAAGCGCTCATGGTGGTGCAGGATGATGGGCACCGCGTCGCGTAGCGAGCCGGCCTGCTCCAGGATCAGCTGCCCGAAGCGGGGGTGCTGCATGACGCTCTGCCATTCGAGGCTGTTGAGCGGTGCCGGCTTCTCCAGGATGTCCGACGGGATGGCCACCTTGCCCACATCGTGGAGCAGGCTGGCGGCGCGGATGCGGTCGACCTCGGCCTCCGGCAGGTCCAGCGCGTGGGCCATCGCCGTGGCCAGGTCCGCGATCAGCTCGGACGGCTTGCCGCGGTAATGGGGCAGGGGATTGACCACCTGGTGCAGCCACTCCTCCGCTGCCGCGCGGGCGGCCCGGCCGATCTCGGTCGCTTCCGCCCGGCCCTCGGCGCTGATCGGCGCACGCGGGATGCGCGAGTCCTCGTCGGGTTCGGCGAAGACGTACGACTGGTTGCGGCCCAGGCTCTTGGCGCTGTACATGGCGGCGTCGGCATCGCGCACGATCGTGTCGAAGCGCACGACATGGCCGGTCCCGCCGGCCAGCCCGATGGAGATGGTGACGTTGACCGTCTGGCCGTCCTCGAGCGTGATGCGCTGGCGCATGACGAGCATGCGCAGCTTCTCGGCCAGGCTGGCGGCTGCCTCGATCTCCGTCTCGGTCAGGATCAGCATGAACTCCTCGCCACCGTAGCGCCCGACCCGGTCGGTGGCGCGCACGTTGTCGTGGAGGATGCCGGCCACCTCGCGCAGCACGATGTCGCCGACCTGGTGGCCGTACGTGTCGTTGACCTGCTTGAAGTGGTCGATGTCGACGAAGGCGACCGACAGCGGCCGCCCGTAGCGGGTGGTGCGCTCGACCTCGTCGAACAGCTCGGCCAGGATGGTCTGGCGGTTGGCCACCTGGGTCAGGCGGTCGACCGTGGCCGACATGTGCTTCTCGGACAGCTGCGCGGCGATGACGTTGAGCGAGTGCGCCAGGCGCGCCTCCACGCCGCCCCCGCGGACGCGTACCCGGACCCCATAGTCGCCGGCCGCGATGCGATCGACTGAGCGCGACAGGCGATCGGCCCAGCCGCCCAGGAAGAGGCCCACCAGCAGGGCCATCACGCCGGCCCCTGCCAGGGTAGCCACGACGAGCTGCGCGATCGAGGTGGGATCGCTCACCGCCAGCGCCGTCTGGTCCCGTACGGAGGGCAGCACGATAAGACTGAGGGCCACGGCCACGGGGGCCAGGAGGCCCACGGCGCGCAGGAGTCGCAGCAACGATTCCCCTTGGCGGCGTGTGCGCCCGAAAACGGCGCGGATGATGCCAGTCGCGCCATACGACGCGGCGACGGGAGGATCCCGCTACCGGTAGCCTAGGCGTCACCACCGGTCCGGCTGGTCGGTCGAAGGTACGGGCGGACGGTCCCGATGGTTTGGTGCTGGCCTGCACCGTGGGCGCCTACGTCACGGGATCGACCTCGTCGACCCGGTCGCCCGTCCCGCGGGGCGACCGGTCGAGCCTGTTATCATTCGGTCTTACCCAGCCCGCGGGGCCACCCGCCACCCGAGAGGGAGCAGCCGTTGCCTGAGGAAGGGGCCGCGCGGACCACGTGAGGTCCACCCGCACCTTCGCCCGGCGGTCTCGCCGCAAGGTTGCGGCGGGGCGAGGAGAGGGGCAGTCTATCCCGGTCCCGGGGCGTTGGCCGCGGGGCCTTTTCATATCCGCTCGGCGGTGCCGTCGACGGACCTCCGGGCGCGCGGGCGACTGATGCCGGCCACCGTGGTCGTGGGCCTCCAGTGGGGCGACGAGGGCAAGGGCAAGGCGACCGACCTGCTGGGGAGCGGCGTCACCCACGTGGTGCGCTACCAGGGCGGCGACAATGCCGGCCACACCATCGTCCTGGGCGATGAGGTCTTCAAGTTGCACCTCGTGCCCAGCGGGGTGCTCGACCCGCGCATCACGCCGATCATCGGCAACGGCGTGGTCGTCAACCCGGCCACGCTGCTCGACGAGATGGCGATGCTCACGGCGCGTGGCGTCGATGTCTCACGACTCCGCGTCAGCACCGCGGCACACGTGATCCTGCCGCAGCACCTGGCCCTCGATCGCGCCCTGGAAGGCGACCAGGCGGGCGGCGAGCTGGGCACCACGAACCGCGGCATCGGTCCCGCCTACGCCGACCGGGCGCTGCGCGTGGGGCTGCGCCTGGGTGACCTTGCGGACGCGGTCCTCGTGCGCGCCCGCCTGGCGCGCAGCCTGCCCCTGGCCAACGCCGTGCTGGTCGGCGTCTACGGCCGGCCACCCTTCGAGATCGAACCGCTGGTCGAGCTGACGAGTGACTGGGGTCGGCGCCTGGCGCCCTTCCTGGCCGAGACGACAGCCCTCCTGCATGCCGCCCTGGCCGCCGGCCAGCGGATCCTGCTCGAGGGGGCGCAGGGCTCGCTGCTCGACCTGGACCAGGGCACCTACCCCTACGTCACCAGCTCCCATCCTCTGGCCGGCGGGGCCAGCACGGGCAGCGGCGTCGGGCCGCGCCAGATCGATCGGGTCGTGGGCGTCATGAAGGCCTACGCGACGCGCGTCGGGTCGGGTCCGTTCCCGACCGAGCTGCACGACGAGACGGGCACGCGCCTGCGCACCCGTGGCCAGGAGTTCGGCACGACCACCGGTCGGCCCCGCCGGTGCGGCTGGTTCGATGCCGTCCCGCTGCGTCACGTGGTCGCCGTCAACTCGGTCAGCGAGATCATGCTCAACAAGCTCGACATCCTTTCCGGCCTGCCCGAGGTGCGCCTGAGCGTGGCCTACCGGCTCGATGGCCGGCTGGTCGACCGCTGGCCGCTCTCGCTCGCCGAGCTCGAGCGGGCCGAGCCCGTCTATGAGGCCTTCGCCGGCTGGAACGACGACCTGTCGCAGGCGCGCTCGGTGGACGACATGCCACCCGCCGCGGCCCAGTTCGTCGAGGCGCTCGAGCGTCGCGCCGGGGTCCCTATCACGCTCGTCAGCGTGGGGCCCGAGCGCAACCAGACGATCCATCGCGGCGTGCGCCCGGCCGTGGCTGCATGAACTTCGCCACGCCGCGCCAGGTGCTGGTCCTGGGCGGCGGCGCGCGCGAGCACGCGCTGGCGTGGCGCCTGGCCCGCGACCCGGGCGTGGAGCGGGTGGTCGTGGCGCCCGGCAACCCCGGCATGAACGCGCCAGCCCTGCGCGACCAGGGCGCGGTCGTGGCCGATGTGGCTCCCGACCTGGATCCGACCGACCCGCTGGCGGTCGTCGCCCTCACGCAGCGGCTCGCGCCGGACCTGGTCGTGCTGGGTCCGGAGGCGCCGCTGGTGGCCGGCGTGGCCGACGCCCTGGCGTCGGCTGGATGCGCCGCCCTGGGCCCCGGCGCGGCCGGCGCCCGACTCGAGGCCAGCAAGACGTTCACGCGGGCGGTGGCCGAGGCGGCCGGGGTGGCCATGGCGCCCGGTCGGCCGTTCGTGACCGTCGCCCCTGCGCTGGCCTTCGCGGCCACGTTCGACTGGCAGGTCGTGGTCAAGGCGGACGGTCTTGCGGCGGGCAAGGGCGTGACCGTGTGCGCCGATCGAGCGGCCACCGAGCAGGCGCTGCGGGAAGCGCTCGAGGAGGGTCGGTTCGGGCCGGCCGGCCGCAGCGTCGTCGTCGAGGCGCGCCTGGCGGGCGTGGAGGCGAGCGTGATGGCCCTGTGCGACGAGACGGCCATCCTGGCGCTCCCAGCGGCGCGTGACCACAAACGCCTGCGCGACGGGGACGAGGGCCCCAACACCGGTGGCATGGGTGCCTACTCGCCGGTGCCGGAGCTGCCCGATCTGACCGTCGCGGCGGTGGTGGCCGCCGTCCACGCGCCCGTGCTCGACGAGTTGCGCCGTCGCGGCGTGACCTTCCGCGGCATCCTCTACGCCGGCCTGATGCTCACCGCCGACGGCCCGCGTCTCCTGGAGTTCAACGTGCGCCTCGGCGACCCGGAAGCGCAGGCCTGCCTGCCGCGTGTGGCCGTGCCCCTGGCGCCGTTGCTGGCGGCGGCGGCGACCGGCCGGCTGGCCGAGGCGGCCCGGGCGCTCGGGCTGCCGGCGCTGGCGGTGCTGCCGCAGGCCCCCGCGGCGGCGGTGGCCGTCGTGCTGGCCGCGGCCGGCTATCCCGAGCAGCCGCGTCGGGGCGATGTCCTCGACGGTCTGGCCGACGCCCGCGCCACCGGCAGCCTGGTCTTCGCCGCCGGTGTCGGGCAGGGGTCCGGCGACGGGCGGCTCGTGACGAACGGTGGTCGGGTCGTGACGGTGGTCGGCCAGGGCCCGGACCTCGGCCGCGCCGCTGAGGCGGCGTATGCCGCGACCGACCGCATCCGCTTCGCCGGCGCCCAGCTGCGGCGCGACATCGTGCGCACCCCCGCGGCCGTCGGCCGATGATCCCGCGCTATACGCTGCCCGAGATGGGGGCCCTGTGGA
Organism: Candidatus Limnocylindrales bacterium; assembly: GCA_044449585.1. Classification (GTDB taxonomy): domain Bacteria; phylum Chloroflexota; class Limnocylindria; order Limnocylindrales; family CSP1-4; genus DASPUH01. The sequence goes on along the minus strand of JBIOID010000002.1, from coordinate 3,853 downwards.
CCGACGAGGCGCGCTTCCAGGCCATGCTCCGGGTCGAGCTGGCGGTGGCCCGCGCTCAGGCCCGTCGCGGGTCGATCCCGGCCCACGCCCTGGCCACGCTCGAGGGGCGGGCCACCATCGACGTGGCGCGCATCGCCGTGCTGGAGCAGACGACCGACCACGACGTCATCGCGTTCGTCAGCCAGGTGGCCGAGTCGGTCGGCCCCGAAGGCCGCTTCCTGCACCTGGGCCTGACCAGCAGCGACGTGGTGGACACGGCGCTGGCCCTGCAGCTGGGCGCGGCCGCCCGGCGGCTGCTGGTCGATCTCGACGAGGCCGTGGCGGTCGTCGTCGCGCGCGCCCGTGAGCACGCGGCTACCGTGGTCATGGGCCGCACCCACGCCGTGCACGCCGAGCCGACCACCTTCGGCCTCAAGCTCGCCGGCTGGGCCTTCGAACTGGACCGCGACCGAACGCGCCTGCGCGCCGCGGCCGGCGACCTGGCCGTGGGCAAGATCAGCGGCCCGGTGGGCACCTACAGCCACCTCGAGCCGGACGTCGAGGCGGAGGTCCTCGCGGAGCTGGGCCTCGCCCCCGAACCGGTCAGCACACAGATCGTGGCGCGCGATCGCCATGCCGCTTTCCTGGCCGCCGTGGCCGTGACGGGCGGCACGCTGGAGCGGTGCGCGACCGAGATCCGGAACCTCCAGCACACCGAGATCGGCGAGGTCATGGAACCGTTCCGGGCGGGCCAGAAGGGCTCAAGCGCCATGCCCCATAAGCGCAACCCGATCCTCTCCGAACGCCTGGTCGGGCTGGCCCGCCTGCTGCGCGGGTATGCCGTGGCCGGCCTGGAGGACGAGGCCCTGTGGCATGAGCGCGACATCAGCCACAGCTCGGTGGAGCGCGTGGCGCTGCCCGACGCGACGTGCCTGCTCGACTACATGCTGGTCCGCTTCACGGGCCTCCTGCGCGCCCTCGTGGTGCGGCCCGACCGGATGGCCGAGAACGTCGCCCTGGGCCTTGGCCTGCACGCCAGCGGCCGGGTGCTGCTGGCGCTGGTGGAGACCGGCGGCCTGAGCCGCGAGGCGGCCTACGAGATCGTCCAGCGCCACGCCCTGGACGCGGCCGATGAGCGCCGCGCCCTGGCCGACTCGCTGGCGGACGATCCGGCCGTGACGGATGTGCTCGACGCGGCCGCGCTGGCCGCCTGTTTCGACGATGCGGCCCTGCTGCGGCACGTCCCGACGATCATGGCGCGGCTCGAAACGCTGGTCCCGCTCGCCCCGGAGGTGGTGCATGGCACTCGCTGAATCGTTCGTCCGCGCCGGCAAGGTGCGCGATCTCTACGCGGTCGACGACCGCCGCCTGCTGCTGGTGGCGAGTGACCGCATCAGCGCCTTCGATGTCGTGCTGCCCACGCCCATCCCGGACAAGGGTCGCGTGCTGACCGGCCTGTCGCGCTTCTGGTTCGCGGCCACCGACGGGCTGGTCGCCAACCACGTGCTGGGCACGGACATCACGACCCTGCCGGCCCGTTTCGCCGACGCGGCGGGCGAGCTGCGGGGCCGCTCGATGATCTGCCGCCGCGCCCGTGTCCTGCCCGTCGAGTGCATCGTGCGCGGCTACCTCTCGGGCAGCGGCTGGAAGGATTACCAGCACCAGGGCGCCGTGTGCGGCATCCCCCTGCCGACCGGCCTGCGCGAGAGCGATCGCCTGCCGGAGCCGCTCTTCACGCCGTCCACCAAGGCGGAGCAGGGGCACGACGAGAACATCGGCCTGGACGCCATGCGGGCGCTCATCGGCGCCGAGCTGACCGAGCGCGTCAGCGCCGCCGCCCTGGCCCTGTACCGCTTCGGCGCCAGCCATGCCGAATCGGTCGGCATCATCCTGGCCGACACCAAGTTCGAGTTCGGCCTCGACGAGGAGGACGGCCGGCTGCTCCTCATCGACGAGGTCATGACGCCCGATTCGAGTCGCTTCTGGGACGCCGCCGACTACCAGCCCGGCCGCGCCCAGGCCTCGTTCGACAAGCAGTTCGTGCGCGACTTCCTGGAGACCCTCTCGTGGGCCAAGACACCGCCCGGTCCCGACCTGCCGGACGAGGTGGTGGCCGGGACGCGCACGCGTTACGTCGAGGCCTACGAACGGCTGACCGGGGGCAGCTTCCGGCGCTATCTCGACGAGGACGCGATCGCGTGAACAGCTTCCGCTTCGTGGTCTCGGTCATGCCGCGGGCCGGCATCCTCGATCCGCAGGGCCGCGCGGTCGAGGGCTCACTGCCGCACCTGCACGTGAGCGGCGTCCACGACGTGCGGGTGGGGCGGCGGGTGGAGCTGGCCGTCGACGCGGTCGACGAGCCGGCCGCGCGTGCGATCGTGGAGCGGCTGGCCGGGGACCTGTTCGCCAACCCCCTGATCGAGGCCTGGCGGGTGGAGCCGCTGGCCGAGGCGGTCGCATGAGGGTCGGCGTGGTCGTCTTTCCGGGCAGCAACTGCGATCGCGACGCCCTCCACGGGGTCGCGCTGGCGGGCGCCGAGCCGGTCGCGCTGTGGCACGAGGAGGCCGATCTCCACGGCTGTGCCGCGATCGTGCTGCCCGGCGGCTTCGCGTACGGCGATTACCTGCGCGCCGGGGTGCTGGCGCGTTTCAGCCCGATCATGGGCGCGGTGCGCGATCATGCCGCCCGCGGCGGGCTGGTGCTCGGCATCTGCAATGGCTTCCAGGTGCTCGCCGAGGCGGGCCTCGTGCCGGGCGCCCTGCTGCGCAACGCCTCGCTGCGCTTCGAGCATCGCTGGGTGCGCCTGGCCGTGGAGCGAGGCGACACGCCCTTCACCTCGGCCATACCGACCGGCGCGACGCTGCGTCTGCCGGTAGCGCACGGCGAAGGCAACTACTTCCTGCCCGCGGCGGAGCTCGACGCCCTCGAGGCGCGCGGTGGCGTCGTCTTCCGCTACGCCGCGCCGGAGGGCAACCCCAACGGCTCGGCGCACGACATCGCGGGCGTCATCGACGCGCGCGGCCACGTGTGCGGCCTGATGCCCCATCCCGAGCGGGCCGCCGAGCGGCTGCTGGGTTCCGACGACGGGCTCCTGATCCTCCGCTCGCTGGTGGCCAGCGGCGCAGCGAGCCTGGCGGCATGACGGCCACGCTGGCACCGGCGAGCGCACCGACGCCACCGCGCCACCGCGCCCTGGGCCTGACCGATGCCGAGCTGGCGGCCATCGAGGCCCGCCTGGGCCGACCGCCGAATGACCTCGAGCTGGCCATGTTCAGCGTGATGTGGAGCGAGCACTGCTCCTACAAGAGCTCGCGCCCGTGGCTGCGTCGCCTGCCCGGCGCCGGCCGCGGCGTGGTCGCCGGGCAGGGCGAGAACGCCGGCGTCGTGCGCATCGGCGACGGCCTGGCCGTGGCCTTCAAGCTCGAGTCGCACAACCATCCCAGCGCGGTCGAGCCGTACCAGGGCGCCGCGACCGGCGTGGGCGGCATCCTGCGCGACATCTTCACCATGGGCGCCCGCCCCATCGCCATCCTGGACGCCCTCAAGTTCGGCGATCCGGCCGACGTGCGTACGCGCCATCTGGTGCGCGGCGTGGTCCGCGGCGTGGGCGGCTACGGCAATTGTGTCGGCGTGCCGACCGTCGGCGGGGAGCTGGTCTTCCATCCCAGCTACCAGGCCAACCCGCTGGTCAACGTGATGGCCGTGGGCCTGCTGGAGGAGCGGCACCTGACGCGCGCGGCCGCGCCCGGGCCGGGCAACATGGCCGTGCTCTTCGGCTCGGCCACCGGGCGCGATGGCATCGGCGGGGCGAGCGTCCTGGCCAGTGCCTCGTTCGATGAGACGAGCGTGACCAAGCGCCCGACCGTGCAGGTGG
>JBIOID010000001.1:0-26391 GCA_044449585.1 Candidatus Limnocylindrales bacterium | reverse complement strand
GAGCGAGACGTTGCTGAAGGCCGTGGCGGGGCCGAAGACGACCCAGCCCAGGATCCGTACACCCTGGAACAGGTAGATGATCCCGGCAGCCAGCGACAGGACCGCGATGATGGTGATCCCAGCCGGCCGTTTCATCATGCTCTCCATCGTGTTCGACTCCCTCGCTGAGCGGACGTGCGCTCCCTGGAGGCGCGAGCTTGGGGCGCCTCATGCCCGGACTGCGCCCACCAGCGTAGCCAGTCGCGGCCTGCTTTCGGGTCCCACCATCCGGGTGAGGCGGCGGCCGTCAGGCGGGCTCGGCTGCCCCGGTCGCGAAGCGGTAGACCGCCCAGCCGACGACCGCGCCGATGATCGGCCCCACGATGTACACCCACAGTGAGGTCAGGTCGCCGCCGATGAGGGCGGACGCGATCGAGCGGGCGGGGTTCACCGACGAGCCGGTGAACGGCACGATCGCGAAGTGGATGACCATGAGCGTCAGCGGGATCGCAAAGCCCGCAACGTTCGCCGCCTTCTTGGTCGAGACGAGGATGACCAGGATGAAGATGGCCGTGAAGATGGACTCGATGACCACGGCCTTCAGATCGTCGATCCCGTTGCCGGGCAGGGTCGTCGTGCTCGCGACGGCGGCCTGGTTGAAGAGGAAGAGGACGACGACCGCCGCCGCGAGGCCGCCGATCAGCTGGGAGGCGACATAGCCGACGCCCGTCATCGGGTCGAGCCGCTTGTCCAGCACCGCGGCGACCGTGACGGCCGGGTTGAAGTGGCCGCCCGACACCGCGCCGAAGATCTGGATGGCCGCGAAGAGCCCGAGCCCGAATCCGAAGGCGATGACCACCAGGTCGCCGGCCGACGAGAACGCCTTCTCCGACAGGATGGCCATGAACCCGATCAGGAAGAATGTGAACGTGCCGATGAGCTCGGCCAGCAACTTCTTCGTGTCCACCGTCGGCTACCCTCCATGCGATCCCACTCGGGCGCACCCGCGCCACTCCCTCGGGCCCAAGTCTACCGCCCGAAGGACGGCCCGCCGCGTGCTCCGGCGCCCGCTACGTCATTCCGGCAGCTCCAGGCCGGCCAGGACCTTGCGCAGGAGGACCTCCAGGGTCTCGATCTCTTGGGGGTCTAGCCGCTCGAGGAGCTGACGATCGCTGGTCGTGTTGGCGGCGACAGCCGCGTCCACGACCTCGAGCCCTTCGTCGGTCAACTCCACGATCACCCCCCGACGATCGTCGGGGTCCGGCAGCCGGCGGACGAATCCCCGGCGCTCGAGGCGGTCCAGGCGGCTGGTCACACCCGCCGACGACAGCATCAGCCCATGGCCGAGTCGTGTCGGCGAAAGGCGGTGGGGTGGACCGGCGGTACGCAGTGCGCTCAGCAGCCCGACTTCCCCCCGGCTCAACCCGAAACGGCTGAAGACGGCTTCCTGCCGTCGTGCGAGGTGCGGCCCGAGCCGGGCCAGTCGGGCGGTCACCTGGAGTGCCCCGACCCCGATATCGGGGCGGGCCGCATCCCAGCGGACGAGCAGGCGATCCGTGAAGTCATCGGTCATCTCGGTATTGTACTGCACTTGTTTCATGATAGTATCTATCTCGCGAGTTACTTACTCCAGAAACACCGCGGGAGACGGGAGATGGACACCGACGGCGCGTCGCTCGGGGCGGCCCCCGACACGCACCTCATCCGCCACATGATCGAGGGGTCCGAGGAGGCCCTCGCGGCCCTGTACGATCGACACAGCTCGGCGGTCTTCACGACGGCCCTGCGCACGTGCGGCGATCGCTCGCTCGCCACCGAAGTGCTGCAAGATACATTCTTGACGCTGTGGGACCGGGCCGAGCGGTTCGACGAGTCGCGGGGGTCGTTGCGCACGTGGCTGACCACCATCGCTCGCAACCGCGCCATCGACCATCTGCGCGCCACGCGGCGCGTGCGCACCACACCTTTCTCATGGTTCGGCGGTGACGAGACAGAGAGCGACGCGATCGCGGAACGGCTCGAGGAGACGGGCGAGCTGGTCGGCGCGGCCCAGCCCGAGGCCGGACCCGAGGCCACCCTGCTGCGCCAGGAGGCGCGCGCGTCCATCACGGCCGGGCTCGCGCACCTGGGTCTGCCGGAGCGACAGGTCGTCCAGCTGGCCTACGGAGAGGGGCTCTCACAGTCGGAGATCGCGACGCGCCTCGGGTGGCCCCTGGGCACGGTCAAGACCAGGACGCGCCGAGCTCATCGGCAGCTGCGCGATCTCCTCACGCGGCCGTGAGGTGGTCGGTCGCGCCGCCGGCTGCTGAAGGGAGACCAAACGTGGGATCGTCGGCCACCGAGCGATCGCGCTCGCCACGCGTCCAGCACATCGTCGTGCTCGGGGGCGGATTCGCGGGCGTCTCCGCGGCGCAGGAGCTGGTCCGACGACTTCGCCGCCAGGGTCGGCTCGCGGACAGCCACCGACCGGGCGCTCGCGACTCGATGGCCGCCCCGGGCGGCCCGGTCTCCGTGACCCTGATCAGCCGGGACAACTACTTCGTCTTCCAGCCGCTGCTCGCCGACATCGTCTCGGGGGCCATCGAGACCACGCACGTGGTGGTCCCCCTGCGACGGATGCTGCGAGGCGTCGAGGTCGAAGTCGGGAACGTCGAAGAGATCGACCCGGTCCGCCGGCGTGTCCAGATCCGGCGACGACAGAGCGATGCCCGGTTCACCGTGGACTACGACGCGCTGGTCGTCGCGCTGGGAAGCGTGACCGACTTCGACACGGTACCCGGCATGGCTGATCACGCCATCGGAGTGCGCAGCCTGGGGGATGCGTTCTACCTTCGGAACCGGGCCCTGTCGATGCTGGAGGAGGCCGCCAGCGAGCTGGATCCCGAGCGGCAGAAAGCCCTCCTTACGTTCGTGGTCGTCGGTGGCGGATCGACCGGGGTGGAGGTCGCAGCCGAGCTCGAGGACCTGCTGCGCACGGCGCGGCGGACCTTCACCAACCTCCCGGAGCCGGAAGTCGTGCTCGTCCACAGCCGGGCGAACGTGCTCTCCGAGTTCGGGGAGCGGCTGGCCCGGTATGCCACGCGGAAGCTCGGGCGGGCCGGGGTGAGACTCGTGCTCAAGCATCGCCTGGTGCGCGTGGAGGCGGACCGGGTGGAGCTTGACGACGGGACGTCCATCGCGACCGCAACGGTCGTCAGCACGGTCGGGAATGCCCCCCATCCGGTCGTCGCCCGTCTCGGCGGATCGGTGGAAGCCAGTGGCTGGATCCGGCCGGATGCCACCTTCGCCGTGCCGGGGCTCGACCGGGTGTGGGCGCTCGGGGACTGCGCCTCGATCCTCGACCCGCGGACCGGGCGGCCGATGCCGGCCACTGCACAGCATGCCGTGCGCGAGGGGCCACATGCGGCGCGCAACATCCTGGCCGTCCTCGACGGTGGGCGACCACTACCGTTCGACTATGGTCAGCAGGGCATGCTGGTCTCGCTCGGCCGCTTCAACGGCGTCGGCGAGGTCCTGGGCATCAAGGTCTCCGGCTTCGTGGCCTGGTTCCTCTGGCGGACCTACTACCTGCTGCGCCTGCCGAGCCGCGACCGCCGCCTGCGGGTCGCGCTGGATTGGGCGCTCGAGCTGGTGCTGGCCCACGACGTCATCGAGATCAGCATGCGCCGGACGCGAACCCGGCCCGGCGAGGAGGTCGGCGAGGTGTGGGGCGAGCCGGTATCGGCCGGGGTGCGGGCCGAAGCGGAAGAGGAACTCGTGCTCTGATCCTCGCACGCCAGCAGGTCGGAGCCTGGCGACCGAGTCGTGGGCGAGGGCTTTGTCGGCGCCTCGATCGCCGCCGTCACGTGGGGCGTATCGCCAAGTGCGCCGAAACCTTCCGGCGCGGCCAGGCCTCTGACTACCTGAGAGGCGGGTCGGCACATGGCAGACCCTGACCTCCGAGTGGCGAGCACATCCCATGAGCGTCTTCTCACGTTCGTCCAAGGTGGCGACACAGGTTGGACGACTAGCTTCTTCGTGAAGCCGGGCTCGCGGCCGAATAGAGGAAGCTACCGCATGGACATCTCCGCTCACCGCATCGCCCTGATCGTGGCCACTGTCGCCGTGGTCGCGACGGTCGGCGGCGCCGGGCTCGCCCACGGCTCCCAGGCGACGTCATCGTCCCCGTCGGCTGGTCTGATCGGATCCGTCGGGGACGGGACATCGCCTTCGAGCGCGGGTGGGTCGGTGGCACCGCAATTGGTATACGTCCGGCCGGCGCCTCCGCCCCAGGTCATCAACGTCACGCAGGCGGCGCCCGCGGCCCCCCCGAAGGTGGTCCACGTCGTGGTGGCCGGCGCCGGCGGTGAGCCCGGGGACGACGGGCAGGACGGCGGCGGCTGATGGACACGCGACCGGTGATCCCCCCGACACGGCCCGTACGGCCGACCGCCGCGCGGCCGGACCCGACGCAACTGCGCATCGCCGTCGGCATGGCGGGGGCGGCGGCGCTGTCGGCCCTCGTCGCGGCCATCGTGGTCCCTCCCTCCGCGGCAGCGACCGCACCTGGGTCGACGTCCGCCACCTCGGCCACGCTCACCCAGCAAACGCCGATCCAGTATGTCCAGCTGGCGCCGGGCCAGTCCCCGCCCCCGGGCGCGACGGTCATCGATGCCCAGGCACCACGCCCGATCACGATCGTGACGCGCGTACCCGCACCCGCCCAGAGGACCGTGGTGGTGCGCACGACCCAGTCCGGCAAGGTGATCCCGTGATGGGATCGGCTCATCCTCGAGCGACCAAGACGCGTCACGGTTCGATCCGCGAGCCGATCGCCCCGATCTCGGAGACGACGTCGGCCATGGGTGGCCGGCTCGCGGTCCACATCGCGTCGACCGATGCGGTACGCGCCGGTCGTGATGCCCAGCGGGTGCTGGCCCGGATGTGCCACTGGGGTGACCGCCTGAGCCGGCACCTCGACACGTCCGAACTGTCCCGGCTCAACGCGGCGCCGGGTTCGGAGGTGCTCGTCGGGCCGACCCTCGCAGCGGCCTTGGCCGCCGGGGCCTCGGCTCAGCGCCTGGGCGACGGCCTCGTCGACGTCACCCTGCTCGACGAGCGGTTGGCGGCCGAGGGGCTGCTCGCTGCCCGTTCGCATGGGCCGGCTTCCGGTCGCTGGTCGGTCACGCCCGATCTGCGCCGCGGAGCGGTCGTGCAGCGGCCGGCGGGCCTGCGGTTCGACCTCGGCGGCATCGCCAAGGGTTGGCTCGCCGACCGTGCCCTTGCCCTCCTCACCTCGTGGCCGAGCGTCGTGATCGACGCCGATGGCGACCTCGCGATACGGGGCGCTTCGGGGCAGCGCTGGGAGGTGGCCGTCGACGACCCGCGTGCCGCCGAAGCGACCCTGGCCATCCTCCATCTCGATGCCCAGGACGACGGGTGGCCGAGCCGCTGGGGCGTGGCGACATCGGGTACGTCCGTCCACCGCTGGCACCGTGACGGCCGCGTCCGTCACCATCTCATCGATCCGCGCACGCGTCAGCCGGCAGTCACGGACATCATCCAGGCCACCGTCATCTGTGCGACCGCGCTGCAGGCCGAGGCGTTCGCGAAGGCGACCGTCATCGCCGGCTCCCACGACGGACTCACCCGGCTCGAACGGGCGGGTGTGGACGGGGCGGTCATCCTGACCGAGCGTCACGAGACGTTGGCCCTGCCCGGCACGCTGGCGCTCCTTGCGGCCTAGAGCGAGTCGCGAGATGCCCCCGCCCACCCCCGCAACGAGCACCGGCGCACCGGCCGGCCGAGCCGCAGCCCGCGTCCCGGTCTATCGCGGGCTCCCGCGCCCAGTGGCGGTCGCGGTCGCGCTCACCTACGGCGCCATGCTCGGCATCGTCATCGGAGCGACGCTGCCTGGCGCGCTGTCGACACTGGCGACGGCGGCCGCCATCACGCCGGCCAACATCGCCTGGTATGCCGTGCGTGCCACCGGCTTCCTGGCCTACTTCGCGGTGGCCGGGTCGGTCACCTACGGCCTGCTGCTCTCGACCAAGCTCCTTGACCGGATCGCCCATCGACCGGTGAGCTTCGCCCTGCACAAGGACCTGGCGCTGGTCGGGCTGGCGTTGTCGGCGCTGCACGGGCTCCTGCTCCTGGGCGACCACACGTATGCGTTCACACCTGTCGCCATCGCCGTGCCGTTCGCGTCGCCCTATGCGCCGGTCGCGGTCGGCATCGGCCAGCTGGCGTTCTATGTCATCGCCATCGTGACGGGCAGCTTCTACGTGCGCCGCCGGATCGGGCAGCGCGCCTGGCGCCTCATCCACTACCTGACCTTCGCCGGCTTCCTGGGGGTCACCGCCCACGGCATCGCGTCCGGATCGGACAGCGGCGCCGGTTGGGCGTATTGGTCGTACCTGGTGCCGTGCGCCCTCGTCGTCTTCTTCTTCGTCTACCGGGTGGTCATCGCCCTTGCGCAGCCGCGCCTGGCGTCCGCCGCTCATCCCGTGTAAGGAGGTCCCACCATGGCCTACGTCATCGCCGAACCGTGCATCGATCATATGGACCAGTCCTGCGTGGCCGTCTGCCCGGTCGACTGCATCAGCGCCGACCCTGACATCGACCGCAAGTTCTACGTCGACCCGGGCGGGTGCATCGACTGTGGATCGTGCGAAGCGGCGTGTCCCAATGGCGCCATCTTCCGCATCGATGCGCTACCGGCCGAGTGGGCCGCCTACGCGCGCGTCGAGGCGTCGTTCTACCGGGACCCCGACGCCGCGCGCGCCGCCGTCGACGCCCTGATGCCCGCCGCATGAGCGTCGAGGCGATGGTCACGAGGGACGCTGCCGGTGCGTGGGACGAACCCGTGCACGCCATCGGCGGAGTCACCACCCGAGCCGCGGCGGTGGGGGCCGCTGTCCCGAATGCCACGCTGGTCCGCCGGGTCGATCTCACACCATCCGTCGCTCGCTTCTGGATCAGGCCGGACGATGGCGTCCCGCGTTTCGAGCCCGGTCAATACCTCGCGCTTGGCCTGCTGCTCGACGGCCATCTGCTGCAACGGCCCTACTCGACCGCGTCGGTGCCGGGCCCGTCCAAAAGCCTCGAGTTCCTGATCCGGCGCGTCGCGAGCGGCGCGCTGACGCCGCGGCTTTGGACATTGCCGGTCGGCGCCCGCGTCCGCATCGGGAAGCCCAAGGGCCTCTTCGTCCTGCGCTCCCAGGATCCTCGTGCGCACCTCTTCATCGCGACCGGTACGGGCCTGGCGCCCATGCGCTCGATGCTCGAGACGGTCCTGTCCGTGCCCGACGGTGGCATCCGGCCCAGCGCCGTGGTCGTCCACGGCGTCGCCTACGTGGCGGAACTGGCGTATCGGGACGAGCTCGCGCGTCGGGCCGAGACCGATCCCCGGCTGCGCTACATCCCGGTGGTCTCGCGACCCGCGCACCCCGACAACCGCGAGTGGACCGGCCTGACCGGGCGCATCGACGGGATCCTGGCCAGCGTCTGCGAACGATCAGCGGTCGACCCGGACCGCACGATCGCCTATCTCTGCGGCAACCCTGAAGCGATCACCGCGGCAACGGCGGCCCTGGTGGCATGCGGCTTCCCCACCGCCGCCATCATCGTCGAGAACTACTGGCCCGTCGCCGTGGGCGCACCGCGGGCGGCGTGAACGCTCGCCCAGGTGACCGGACGCTCCCCCGAAAAGGGGCCGTTCGGACGTTGACCGCCCGGCGCCAGCTCCCAACGATGAGGTGATGCGTGTCCTGATCGTCGAGGATGAGCCCCGGATGGGGGAATTGATCCGCCGGGTGCTGGTCGCTGAGCGCTTCGGGGTCGACCTCGCCGAGGACGCGGTGGCAGGGCTGGCGCTGGCTGGCAACGGCGGCTACGACGCCATCGTCCTCGACCGCATGCTGCCCGACCTGGATGGTACCGAGGTGCTCCAGCTCCTGCGCGGACGCGGCGATCGGACGCCCGTGCTCATGCTGACGGCCCTCGGCTCGGTCGAGCAGCGGGTCGTCGGCCTCGACGCCGGGGCAGATGATTACCTGACCAAGCCGTTCGCCTTCGCCGAGCTCCTGGCGCGACTTCGTGCACTCGGCCGGCGGCCGGTCGCGACCGCCGAGGAACGGTTGGTGGCCGGCGACATCGAGCTGGATCAGCAACGCCACGTCGCCCGCGTCGGCGACGCCAGCGTCGAGCTGACGGCGCGTGAGTTCGCCTTGCTCGCGTACCTCATCCGCAACGCGGGGCGCGTGCTGAGTCGTCGCCAGATCCTCGATGCGGTGTGGGGCGCCGAGCCGGACGTCTACTCGAACGTCGTCGACCTGTACGTCTCCTACCTTCGCCGGAAGCTGGCGACGCTCGGCCGTGGCCGGCGACTGCGCACCGTGCGCGGTGTCGGCTATACGCTCAGTGAGGCGTGACCGTGCGCGATCCCACCGAGCGCCTGCTCGTTTCGACGCGTCGCCGACTGGCGCTCTTGACGCTCGGTCTGCTCGCCGCTCTGCTGGTCGCGATGGGGGTCGCGACGGTCGTGGTGGTCACGGCCCAGCTCGACGCCGCGACGGACGCCGCCCTGCGGTCGACCGCGCAGAACGCCCTGACTGGCCTGGAGGGACAGCTTCCCGGGGCTGACGGCGGCGACAGCGAGACGGCGACCAGCGACGAGCCGGTCGGCTCGTCAGACACATTCGTGACGGTGCTCGACCCCTCCGGCCACGTGGTGCAGAACCCGCGGGGCATCCGGCTGGCAGGTCTGCCCGATAGGGCCGCGCTGTCGCACGCATTGGCGGCCGGATCAGATCTGCGCACGGTCACGGCCGGGGGGCTGCCGGTCCGACTGCTGACGCTCGCGATCCCCTCGTCCGACGGGGCGGCCGCGATCGGCGCCGTCCAGGCCGGTCTCATCCTCACCCTGCACGACCGGCAGGCGTCTGACCTGGTGGGCACGGTGACCCTCGTGGGTCTCGTCGGCCTGGCCTGTGCCGCCCTGCTCGCCCTGCTCCTGACTGGCCGCGCGCTCGTCCCGATCCGGGCCGCGTTCGCGACCGAGCGACGGTTCGTGGCCGCCGCGTCCCACGAGTTGCGCACCCCGGCGGCCATCATCCACGCCTCGGGCGAGGTGCTGCAGCGCGAGGCGCTGGTGCGACCCGAGGGCGCGGCCCTCGTGACGGGCATCGTGGCCGAAGCCGATCGGCTGAGCCGGTTGGTGGCGGGTCTGCTCGCCCTGTCGGTCTCGCGCGTCGATCCCAGTGTCGTCCACCTCGAACCACTCGACCTTGCGGCGATCGCGGTCGACGCCGTCGCCCGGGTGGCGCCGCTCGGGGCGGAACGCGGGTGCACGGTGGCCGTCGCGGCCGACCCACCCCCGGCGCTGCCGATCAGCGGCGACGCCGACCGCTTGCTCCAGGTCATGCTGGTGCTGCTGGACAATGCCACGCGCCATTCGCCCCACGGCTCGACGGTCACCGTCGACATGGGTCGTGACCGCGGCTTCGGCTGGGTATCGGTAGGCGATCGGGGGCCAGGCGTCCCTGCCGGTGACCGCGAACGGATCTTCGAACCGTTCGTTCGCGCGGCCGGCGGGCGGCGCGAGCGCGCCGAGGGGACGGGCCTCGGGCTGGCCGTCGCACGAACGGTCGCCCAGCGACATGGGGGCACCATCGTCGTCGGCGATGAACCAGGCGGGGGCGCCCGGTTCACGGTCAGGATCCCCCTGCGCTGACCGCGTTTGGGCCGAAACGGTCCTGCGCGGGCCCTACGAGCCTCCGGAGGTGATGAGGCCCGAGCCAGGGTTGCCCGGCCTCACGTTCGTGACCGGCGGCGGGACCTGCCCGAGAGACCCCGACGAAGAGCTGTGGTTGTGGTGTTGACCGCCGCTGGTCGCCGGAGGGGTGGTCGGCGTCGACCCGGTCGGACCCGTCGCGCCGGGATCGGTGGCGGCACCCTGCTCGACGGGCGTGCTGCTGGGGCTGGCATGCCCCGCGTAGGTGACCGCCGCCGCCCCGCCCAGCACGACCGTCCCGGTCGCGCCGAGCACGGCCGCAGCCACGGTCAGCTCATGCAGACGGCGCAGCCCCGCATCGCGTGCATACGCGGCGGGTGATCGGGCGGCTCGTCGTGATCGCTGGTTCATGTGCGCAAGAGCAGCCGCAGCCACGTTACGACCGCACAAAGACCGTTCGGACGTGCCACGGTCAGCGGGCCCGGACCCGGGCGGCGCGGGCCGTCTGCGTACCTGATCCAGGGTTGTTGACGGTGCCCTGCAGCCGCAGGGCCAGCACCGGACAGGCATCGACGGCCTGTCGAGCGAGGTCCAGCAGGTGGTTCGGCACCGGTGCGGCCAAGAGGATCGGGTAACCCCAGTCGTCGAGGCTGATCAGCTCCGGCAGGATCTCCGCACAGAGCGCCGATCCGTCGCAGCGGATGCGGTCCACCGCAAGCTGCATCGGCTGCGCGCCGCTCACGAGATGCGCTCGGCCCGCACACGGCGCGAGCAGGTGCGGCGCACCTGGTGGAGCCGGAACTCATCACCGAACACGTGCATGGCACTGGCCAGATGGTTGACCGCGCCGTCGGGATGACGGCAGGCACCCCGTCCACGCAGCTGCCCGATCCACCGCTCGAGGCGAGCGAGATCATCGCCCTGCGCCCGGCCCCCGGCCAGGCGGAGGGTGGCGTCGGCGATCGCACGCAGGCCGAAGACGCACGGTCCGCACTGGGCGGCGCTCTGGCCCGCCATGTAGCCCATGACCTGGGCAGCCACATCCACGCCGCATGTCTCGTGGTCCAGGAACGAGATCACGCCGCAGCCGAATCCGACCCCCTGTTCGCGCAGCTTCAGCGGGTCGAGGGGCTGCGACCACGCCCGCGACCCAGCCATCCAACCGCCGAAGTAGCCACCGATGAGAACGGCCTGGACGTCGGCCGCCTGTGTCCCCAACCGCTGGCCGACCGTACCGATCGTCTCCCCGAAGTCGATCTCATGGACCATCGTCTGGCGCCCCGGGCCGCTCGTCGTGACCAGCGCGGTACCCGGGGCCGCGTCGGGACCGGCCGCCCGGTACCAGGCGTCACCGTATCGGGCGATGAGCGCGACGTGCGCCAGGGTCTCGACGTTCTGGACCAGGGTCGGCCGGCCCCCGACCCCCCGCTCGAATGGCCTGGGTGGGACGGTCACCGGTCGGGCGTCACCGGTGTCGATGAAATGGACCGCGGCTGACTCCTCGCCGGCCACGTAGCGATCCGGAGCGGCGACGAGTCGGAAACGGCCCTGGGCGGCGGGGCCTCGTTCGACGATGGCGCGGCCCAGTGCCGCTCGCGCGGCCCGATGTGCGTCGCCGACGTAGAGGATGATCCGCTCCGCCGCGACCGCTTCAGCCGCCAGCAGGGCGCCGTCGAGGATCAGGTGCGGCCGTGTGGCCATCAGGGCGCGATCCTTGGCGCTCAGCGGCTCGCCCTCCGCTCCGTTCACCAGGACGACGGGCCAGTCGCCGGCGGCATCGGCCACCGCTCGCCATTTGCGGCCGACCGGGAAGCCGGCTCCGCCGCGGCCGCTCAAGCCACTGGCGTCGAGGACCGGGATGAGCGCTCCATCCCGCCAGCTGGGCAAGGGGCCCAGACGCGCCTGGTGATCAGGGAAGGGTTCGGCCCCCGCGGCAAGGGCCGGCCCGGCGAGGAGCCGTGGTGCCTGGAGTGGCCGAGTCATCGCCCGACCTCCCACGGCAGGCCCGTCGCGGTCGTCTCGGCCACGCCGGATTCGACCACACGCTGCAGTTCGTCAGGACTGCCCGCTCGGACGATCAGGACCCGCAAGACGATCGCGACGCTGACCACGGTCACGCACAGGACGTCGAGCGCCAGCATCCACGGT
Source organism: Candidatus Limnocylindrales bacterium (assembly GCA_044449585.1). Classification (GTDB taxonomy): domain Bacteria; phylum Chloroflexota; class Limnocylindria; order Limnocylindrales; family CSP1-4; genus DASPUH01. The sequence continues at coordinate 14,552 of JBIOID010000001.1, read as the reverse complement.
GCCAGGTTGTCAGACCCGCTGCCGATGCCATGGGCGAGGGCCAGGGGCCACATGGCATACGCGACCCAGTGGATGGCCCGCCAGGTCCGGTGGCCCAGCCGGGCTCGCACGAGGCTCGTCACGACCAGCGCAAGGAGCAAGTCGAAGGCGATGACCCCGACGCCGACCCATAGCGGTCGGTAGCTCGAGGCGAAGGGCACCACGGCGGCCGCCAGGCCGAGCGCCGTGAAGGGGTCGACGATTGCGGTCACGATATGGATGGCGAGGAAGACCAGCGAGAGCAACGCCAGGTTGCGGTGCAGACCGGCCGTCAGGAAGCGGGGCCAGGAGGGGCCCTGCCAGCGGTGGACGCTGAGCACCCCGAGCAGCACGACCCCCGTCAGCATGAGCAGCGACACGGCGCCGGCCCCACGCGTGGCGAACCACAACACCTGGTCAGTCACGCCGCCACCGCCTCGCCGGACGGCCAGCCGTTGAGCCGGAGCACGCGCCCATCGTTGGCGATGAGCCGGGCGGAAAGGCCGATCCGGGCCAGCCACTCGACCGCGCGATCCGCCTTGACGATCGCCGCGGTCGCGGCCGTGTTGGCGTCCACGCACGAACCGGCGAGCACCGTCGCGCTCCGCCACGGCGTGACCACCGGGGCACCCGTGGCGGGATCGACCAGGTGGTGGCGGGCGAGACCCGACTGGGCCCACCGACGAACCGTCGTGCTCGAGGTTGCGATGGCGCCGCCGGTCAGTCGCAGGACCTCACCCGGCCCATCCGACGGGGCATGGCTGTCTTCGGCGACCAGCACGGGCCAACCCGATCGAGGCGTCGGGCCGGCGATGGCGATGTCGCCGCCCAGCCCCACCAGCACGCCGCCGGCGCCCATCGCACGATGCGCCGCTGCCGCCGACCGATCGGCGGCAAGGGCCTTGCCGACCGAGCCCAGGTCGAGCTCGACGCCCTGCGGCAGGGTCAGCAGGCGACGGGTGGCGTCGAAGCCGACGGCCCGCCAACCGGGGACAGCTTCCAGGCGCAGCACCAGCGGCACGTCCCGTCCGGACAGGTCGGCGAAGTCCGTGTCGTAGCCGATCGCGCGCATCGCTCGCCCGACCGTGGGATCCACCGCTCCATCCGTCACGCGCGCGGCCTGCAGGGCGGCCGAGATCGCCTCCCCAAGGAGCGGGCTCACGACGGTCGGCCGGCCGGCGGATCCGTTGAGGCGGGTCGACTCCGAGTCCGCGCGGAACCGGCTGTACGTCGCGTCGACCAGGTCCAGCTCGGCCTCCACGGCCGCGCAGGCCGGAGCCAGGCGGTCCGGCCGGGTCACCAGCACGGTGCACGTCGTGCCCAGGGCGGCCCACGTGCGACGTGCGACGCCGTTCATCGCGGTCGCCCGGGCGTCGGTCGAGGTTGCGAGCATCCGGGGCAGCCTAGAGGAAGGAAGCTGTCGAATCCCTTACAAGGGCGACCGACGCCCACCTGCCCGGATCGACGGTCAGATGCCAACGATGCTGCCCGCTGGCACAAGGTTTATCCCGTCGGGCGTGTTCAGCCGTCCAGACGACCGGCCCGGCGCATCTGAGCGACCGTATTGCCAGACGATAGCGTCGGTTCGCGGGTCGATGATGATCACGCGGTGGCGGAAGTCGTCGTTCAGCAAGATCGTCCCGTCGGGCAGCGGCACGGCCAGGCTCGGGTGATCGAGTCGCCCCGGGCCCGTTCGCGGGCCGTATAGCCACAGGAGGTGGCCAGTCGGTGACATCTTCACCACCGCACCGGGGGCGGAATAGTCCGCGACGATGACGTTGCCGGCGGCGTCGAGCTGCGCATCAGAGGGATAGCTGACGGGGACGTGGATGTCGAAGACGACCCGACCGGCCGAGTCGAGGCGCACGACCCGCGAGCCGCGGATCTCGGTGATGAGCAGACCGCCATCCGGCAGCGGGGTGTCACCGTTGGGCTGGTCGTAGCTGTACGGCGGGGCGTCGCGACAGATGCCGGTGTGGCCCCATTGACGGACCACCTGCTTGTCGGGGGCGATCTCAAGGATGCGGCAATTGAAGATGTCGGCCACGGTCACGTCCCCGTTCGCCATCGGGTACGCATCGTCGGGCGTGTCGAGGTACCCGGCGCCCGCCCCGGCGCGCCCGTAGTGGCCGTATTCCCAGACGATGCGACGACTCGCGATGTCGATACGCACGAGGACCTGGCGCATCTCCTCGTTGGCGGAGATCGTGCGCCCATCCGGTGAGAGGAAGGCGTCGTCGGCGCTGAACGTCTGTCCGGGCGGCAGACTGCCGGCGACCGGGAAGCGCCAGAGGATCTGGTCCGCTGCGTTGACGATCAGGATGCGGCCGTTCCCGCGGTCGGCGATGAGCAGGTCGCCCGCGAACACACCGCTCGCGATGGGTGCCGCCGACGGGCGGGTGGAAGTCGGCGACGTACTGGCGGCCAGATCCACGGACGGGACCGCGGTCGAAAGGACGGGCGGGGCGGTGCTGCGGGCGGTAAGGCTGTCGCTGCTCGGCGTCGTGGCGCGCTGGCCCCCAAGGAGGGCGAATGCGACGAGGACGACGCCGGCGCCTGCTCCGCCCGCCGCGAACCTCCGCCGGACACCGCGGCGCCATCGCGGGCCGTCGACGCGGCGGGCCATGTGACGGCCATCGAAGCGCCTGGATCTCTGCACAGGCCGACGCTAGCCATGCTGTATCGCGAGCGTCAATGGGGTCGGGGGCGACGTTAAGAAGCCTTCATCGCGGTTTAGTCAAGCCCGGTCGTGCGTCGTCATGCTTGGGACAGGTGGCTACAGCCGAAATGAGGTCCCGGCGGTCAGAGCGACTCAGCCCTGGTCCGATCCTTCGGCCAGGTCGGCCCGTTCGGACCCTTTCCATTCGCCCGCGCCACCTGGTGCTCGGGGCCACGACACCGCCATGCGCGCGCCGCCACTGGGGGCGTCACCGATCTCCCACCGACCACCGGACGCGTGGACGACGGCGTCGGCGATGGAGAGCCCCAGGCCAGCTCCGACCGGCTCGTCCGTCGCGCGGTGGAAGCGGTCGAGGACCCGTCCCCGCTGGTCCGCCGGGATGCCTGGCCCATCGTCCTCCACGGCCAGCTGGACGCGGCTACCCACCGCGGCCACACGCACGGAGACATGCCCGCCCCTCGACGCGTACTTCGTGGCGTTGTCGACCAGCACGCCGACCAGGCGGGTCAGCCATTCGGGCGGTGCCACGATGACGGTGTTGCCGGGTCCGGCGGCCGTGGCAAGATGCAGCCCCCGCTGTTCGCAGACCGCGCGGAACCGCTCCGCCGCCGTGGTGGCCAGGGTACCGAGGTCGACGGGCACAGCGTCGGGCGGCGCAGGGGCCGCGTCGAAGCGAGCGAGCCACAGCATGTCATCCACCATCCGGCGCAGGTGCAGGCTTTCCGCATGGACCCGCTCGAACGTGCCCTGATCCTCCTCCGCATCTCGTTGCGAGCCCAGGGCGAGGGATGTCTCCGCCTCGATGACCGTCAAGGGCGTGCGCAGCTCATGGGAGGCATCGGCGGTGAAATCGAGTTGTCGCCGCCGAGCGCGCTCCAGTGGGGCCGCGACCCGCCGCCCGACCATGAGCGTCCCGATGAAGACCATCGCCAGCAGGACCGGAGCGACCAGCACCTCTGCCAGCACGACGGTGCCGAGCGCGCTGGCGGCCTGGGCGGTCGACTGGCCGATCACCAGCCAACCGTCTGGCATGGGCCCCCCGGCCAGGCGAAGCGTCGTTCCGGCGATGATGGCGGTCGTCGGTTGCGCGACGCGCAGGAACTCGGTCGGGAGGCCCGGGGCGAGGGCGCTCGCATCCACCGTGCCCTCGGGGCGCACGAGCCAGACCAGCAGGGGCGCATCGAAGCGGTGACTGTCGTCAGAGTCGTTCGTCTCCTGTCCAGGCACGAACGTCGCGGCATCGGCGCGCTGGCTCGTGGCCTGGATCTCCGCCGATAACCGCTGGTCGATGGCATCGAAGAGGTTTCGCTGGACGATCGCAACCACGGTCAGGGCCAACCCGACGTACAGCGCGCCGACGAGCATGGTGGCGGCGGCCGCCACGCGGGTCGGTCGATCGTGTAGCACGTGCCCCAGCGAACGCCTCACGTCGCAGCCAGGCGGTAGCCGGACCCGCGCACGGTGACGATGTGGACGCCGGAGTCGGCGAGTTTGGCGCGCAGGCGCGCCATCCGAACGTCGATGACGTTCGAACCGAGCGGGGTGGTCTCGTCCTTCCACGCATGTTGTGCGATCTGTGCCCGCTCCACGACCGCAGGAGCGCGCAGCATGAGCACCTCGAGGATGGCGAACTCGATGTGCGTCAGGTGGAGCGCCCCGGCTGCCGAAGTCACCTGTCGCGTGGCCGGGTCCAGGGTCAAGGCACCACGCCGCAGCAGCCGCGCATCCGGGCTCCCGGGCCGCCGCAGGAGAGCGCGGATGCGCGCCAGCAACTCGTCGAAGTCGAAGGGTTTGACGAGGTAGTCGTCGGCACCCGCGTCGAGACCCGTGACGCGGTCCACTGGCGCGTCACGGGCCGTCAGCATCAGGACCGCTGTCGACCGGCCCTGGGCCCGCATCCGCCCGAGGACTTCGAGGCCGGTCAGGCCGGGCATCCTCCAGTCGAGGATGATCACGGCCGGGTCGTAGAAACGCAGGTAATCGAGGGCCTCCTGGCCACTGGTCACCGCGTCGACGACGTATCCGTGCGCCTCCAGCCCCCGGATCAGGACGGAGCGAAGCCGCAGGTCATCCTCAGCGACGAGCAGACGCATAGACCGGTCGTCGCATGGGGTCCACCCTGCAAGTGTAGCCAGGCCGCCTGACGACTCCATGACGACCGGCCGCCCGCTGGCCTGCGGCCCAGCGGCGGCCCAAGCCGGGACCGATCGGCGGACCCGGGTCCGCGGTGAGCCTCAGCGATGCCCTTCGTCCGCGTCGGCCTCGGCCTTGGTCCGGTGGATCGTGCCCGGCGCGTGCTCGGGTGGCGCGTACACCGTGTAGAGCTTGAGGTCGACCAGCCCCTCATTGACGAAGTTGTGACGGGTGCCAGCCGGGACATGGACGAGGAACCCGGGGGACACCGCGCGGCGCTGACCCTCGAGCATGGCCACGCCGGTGCCGGCGACGAAGACCAGGACCTGGTCGACGTCGGCATGGACCTCCTCGCCGATCTCGCCCCCGGGCGGGATGCTCATCACGACGACCTGGGCGTGCGGGCCGGTCGAGACGACTTCGCGGAAGTACACGTTGCCCATGGCGCGGGCGAGGATGTCCTCGTCGAACGGAGTGGTGACGGGCGGGGTGGTGACAGGCATGAGCGCCTCCTTCTGTGTGGTCAGCGTGAGGCTGCCGTCAGGGCGGCGCCAGAGTCGAACGGCCCGTCATCGACCGGACCTCCCGGTCAGGTCAGACGATCTGGGTCGCCGGGTACCCGGCGACGGAAGCGGGGCGTCAGGGATCGGTGGACCCGTTGAGGGTCTGTTCAGGCTGGATGTGGACCGCGATGGTCGCCTGCACGCCCTCGTTCTGCAAGTCGGCCAGCAGGGCGGACATCGGGGGGGGCGCCCCTTCACCGGCGACGTACGCGTCCACGTGGCCGTCGTCAGCCGAGACCGATTGGACCTCGTAGCTGGTCCCCGCCAGCCAGAACGAAAGAGCCGTGCTCGCCTGACCCTGGAGCTGGTCGTTGATCAGCACGTGGTAGCTCGTGATGCCGAGCGGCACGATGATCAGGAGCAGCGCGATGAGGATGACGAGGCTCGCCGTGCGTCGGGCAGCCCGACTCGCCAGGCGACGGGCCAGGCTGCCGTAGCCCATCAGGGCGAGGACGACGACCCCGGCCGCCACGATCGCCACGAAGTTGGTGAAGAAGAGCAGGAAGGCGCCGCCGGCTGCCGCCGGCTCGCCGGCCACCAGCAGGATGGAGGAGGCGGCCAGTGGTGGCACCAGCGAGACGGCGATGGCGACCCCTGGCAGGGCATCGGAGACATCCGTACGGCCGATGGCGAAGGCCCCGGCGGCTCCGGCCGCCAGAGCGATGATCAGGTCGAGCAGATGGGGCGATGTCCGCGCCAGGACCTCCGGCGTGATCCGGCTGCCGGCCGGGACGAGCAGCGCCATCAGGCCGGCCACCACCATGACGAAGGCGACGCCGATCGTGACGATGACCACCGATCGGACGATGTTGGGGCCATCTCCGGTGAGCGTCGCAAGCGACGCGGCCATCATCGGCGTCATCAACGGTGCCACGATCATCGCCCCGATGATCACCGCGCTCGAGTTCCCCATGAGGCCGCCGGCGGCGATGACGGTGGCCAGGAACAGAAGGACGAAGAACCTGACCAGGCGGTCACGGACCGGCGGCCGATCGAAGAGGAGCTTGGCCTCCAGGGCCTCCAGGTCCGCCGGCAACGGTTGGCTGCCATGCACCAGGTCCGCGACCCGTTCGAGCATGTCGCGCTTCAGCTCGTGGGGCTCAGCCGCGCCGGATCTCGCGCACGTTGTCCGCCAGCGTCAAGGCCGCCAGACCGACCAGGGCGATCACGAGGAGCAGCCCGGCGAACTCGTACGCCAGGATTCAAGGCGCCCACTGCGGCCAGGGCGAGTGTCGCGCGGAGGAGGAGTGTGGTCAGCCGGCGCCAGAAGGCGGCCTCGATGGTCGTGTACGCGACGATGCCGACCGCCAGGGCCACCCACCAGCGCATCGCCCCGGTGTAGGTCAGCATGATCACGGCGACCATCACGAAGCTGATGCTCGTGGCGGCCCACAGCTCGACAAAACGCCCCTGGCGAACCAGCTCAGGCGGGACCGGATGCTGGGCGTGGTGCAGGTGGGCCCGCGGATCACCGAAGTCGCCGGCCTTCAGCCGGGAGAGTTCGGCGCGGCCGGCGCGCAAGGTGTCCAGCAGCTGCGCCTCTCGGCTGCGCCCGGCGTTGATGACAGGGCGGGGACCCTCCGGCGCATCCTCGAGGAAGACCAGGATCTGCTCCCAGTCGGACTCGTGGTCGTTGGCGCCCGCGAACGTGGAGCGCCAGTCGTTCATGAAGTAGAAGTACATGTAGTGGAGCGCGATCCAGCCGTCACGGCGCACGACGCGCCCGTGATACACGAAGCGCGGGTCACGCTCGCGCACCGCCTCGTACTTGACCGAGGCCGCGGCCGTCGTGCCACCCGGCACGCTGCCGCGCAGGAGCAGCGATGCCGTGAAGCCAGTATCGACCAGGCGGGCGAACAGGCCGACGCAGGCCAGCCGACTCGGGGCATGGAACGGCGGCCGACCTGGGCGTCCATACCAGTGGGCCAGCTCCAGGCTGCCCATCGGGTGTTGCACGAGGCGCAACGACAGCGCGTCCGTCCCCGTCAGCTTCGAGGGCCACGATCGTCGTCTCCGTCGGGGGATCGAGGAAGAGACGCTTGACCGCGACCTGGTTCAGGTAGAACGCCGAGATGACGAAGACGGTCAGGTTCAGGAAGTTCGCCGACCCGAAGATATACAACGCGATCTGGAGTAGGAGGCCGCCACCGGCGAGAAACATCGTGGCGTACCAGCCGGCGCGGTGCAGCTGCCACGTCGCCACCGCCGCCGCGATCGAGATGATGCCGAACGTCAGCGTCACGATCTTGAACTGCATCGGGTCCGCCAGCAGCGAACCCAGCGAACCGAATCGGGCCCCGACGAAGCCGGCCGCCGCGAGGAGTGACTGGGCACCGTTGAGCAACCCGAACAAGGCGAGCAGCGCGACCCCCAAGGGCCGTCGTCCCGTGACCCGCGCACGGAGCGCCGCGGCTCGCGAGGTTCCGGTCGGGACGGGGGCCTGGGCCACGAGACTCCTCTCCGCGTGGGGCAGGACAGTCTGCCTTCGCCGCCGTGGACGATGAGCCTAGTGGAGCCCGATGTCGCGCGTCAACGGCGCACACCCATCTATGTGGCGAACGGAACCTACTGCTCAAGCAGCGCCCTCACCGCAGATCAGCCGGCCAGTCATGGCGCACGTCCTGGCAGATGCCCTAACCTGTCCGCGCCGAGGGGCCGCCGCAGCCACGACGTTCCAGCCGAACCGGGTGCGACGATCTCGGAAAGGAGGCGTCGCACGTGTCTCGCAGCAGCTCGCGCTGGTTGACGCTCACCACGGTCCTTGTCGCGGTGGCTCTCGCCGCCTGCAGTACGAGCGGCGGGTCGCCCACGACCGGGGCCACCGCGCCACCGACCACTGCGGCCACCGCGCCGGCGGCCACGGTCGCTCCGACGGGCAGCTTGGCAGCCGTGGCGACCGCGACGGCGGGCGCCGCCGCCAGCACCTGCCCGACGGCCGCCGCGGTCAACGCCGCCCTGGGCGTCAGCCTCACCGGGCCCTTGTCGGTCCCCACCGGCGATGCGACCCAATTGCCGACCGGGGCGACCGGCGTGTCATGCGAGTATCCCGGAACGTCGGCCAACGTGATCATCGAGATGGTCACGAACACCGACCCGTCGCTCATCTCGAAGTTCATCGCCAAGTTCCCGGTCCCACCCGTGAGCGTGACCGGGGTGGGCGACCAGGCCTCGTCATTCGTGCAGTCGCTGAACAACGGCAAGGACAACGAGGAGGTCGTGGCGACCAAGGGGTCGACGCTCGTCGCCATCACCGCGACGGCGACGCCGGCATCGCTGGCCCAGGTGGAAGCGCTCGTGACCCAGCTGCTCTGAGGCGCGACGGGGCCTCCTAGGCGCGACCGGTGGACGCCGTGAGGCTGGGCTGGGCTGGGCTCGGCCAGGTGGTGTAGCGCGGCGGCCAATCGTCGGCGCTCGCCCGCTCGCCAAGCAGGACGTGCTCCACGAGGAACTCGAAGGCCCGCGCGCTGCCCACCGTCCAGCTCCAGTCCGCCGCGAGCGCGGCGCGCGTGACGTCGTCCACCGGCCGGACCCGACCGCGCAGCACGAACTCGTGCGGTACGAGGGGGTCGAAATGGGCATGCAGCGCATAGCGGCCGTCGCGTTCGAGGTCCTCCAGCTTGGGCGACGGGAGGATGAACGCGTACAGCCCGCTGCCGACCACGGCCAGCGAGATCGGGTGCACATCGGGCAGCTGTTCGCCGCGCACCGTGACCAGGAGCGCCTGACCATGGTCGATCCGGTACAGGAGCTCCCGCCCACGCGCGGCGATGTCCGGTGCTGCGGCTTCGAATCCACCCCACGTGACCATGTGCGCATCCTCCGCTCGTTGACGCTCGGTCGGCCAAGCGTACACAGCCGCTCGGAGGGTTACGATCGCACGACGGACGTGGCGGCGATCGGCGTCATCGGATCCAGACGGAGAGGATGAACGTGTCGGACAAGGCGCAGGAGATCCTGGTGACGAGTGCACGGGCGCTCGCGCAGGCGGACGGCCTCGTGCCGACGCTTCGGGCGCTCCTTGACGCCATCGCTGAGCCGCTGGGTATCGCCTCCGCCGCCATCGTCGTGGCCGACGCACGATCCGGCCACCTGAGGATCGCGGCGTCGTTCGGCCTCGGCCAGGACGCCGAGGCTGGCCTGGCAGCGGCCATCGGCAACCCGGGCCACCCGATCGCGCGCACCGTCGCGAACCCGGTCGCGACGTTCGACGTCCAGCCGACCGCCCCGGGCGGTCCGGCGCTGCGCAGCCACCTGCCATTGACGGTGACCCATGACGGAAGACAGCGGGTGCTGGGCGTCCTCGCGCTGGCCCATGAGCGGCCGGTCGAGCAGGGTGTCCGGCCGTTGCTCCAGGCCGGCGCGGATCTCGCGGCGGTCGCCGTCGAGCGCTACGGCTGATGCGGGAACCGGTGGTCGTCGCGCAGGCCGGACCTGGCAGGGACGCCATCGCTCGGGCCACGTTGAACTGAACCGGAGCCAGAAGGGGATTGCCGGACGAGACGTCGTGCGCCACAGTGAACGCGCTCACGATGAGGGCGGCGGTCGCTCGCCGCACAAGGCAGGAGGACGGACGATGACCCAGGCAGAGAACGCGGCTGTCGCGCGCCGGCTGCAGGACGCCTTCGCTCAAGGTGACATGGGCCAGCTCGATGCCCTGATCGCCGACGACGTGATCTGGCACGAGATCGGCCGCGCCGAGCCGCGCCGTGGCAAGGCAGCCCTGCGCGAGGGCGGGCCCGGCGGGAGCGCCGACTACGAGATCACCGGCACGCTCCACGACCTCCTCGCCAGTGACGACCACGCCATCGCGATGGTCGAGGCCACCGCCACCCGGGGCGGCCGGACCCTCACCTATCGGACGGTCGAGATCTATCACATCCGGGACGGCAAGGTGATCGAACGGTGGGCGTTCTCCGACGATACCGCCGCCATCACCGCCTTCTTCGCCTGACAAAGGAGGCGCACCATGGCAGGGTTCAAATCGAGTGACGCGGGCTACGGGGACGATGAGCCCAATGACTCCAGCGAGTGGATCCAGCTCGAACTGACGGACCTGAAACCGACCGACGGCTCACCGATCCCGTTCCGGGTCCTGGCCAAGCGGCTCAAGAGCAGCTCGCCCGACTCCGAGCGGTTCATCCATGACCCGCTCCAGGTCCTGGTGGAAGAGATCGACGAGGTGGGCGACGACTGGCACGTCACGACGTTCGTGGTCAACCACCACCGGACGCTCAGTCGCATCTACATGTACGTGATGGTGACCGTGGCGCCCGTCGAGAAGACGGTCGGCGTCACGATCTACAAGGTCAGGCCGGACGACTGACCAGCGGATCCTCGACCAGCCCGTCGGACAACCGTTCCAGGAAGCCGAGCGCGCCAAGGCCCGTCAGGGTCGTGCGCGCCTCTTGAGCGGCCGCCGCCGCATCGGCGGAGTCGGCCGGCAGGAACAGCGCGGCCTCCAGCTGGCAGAGCGCCGACTGGAGCGGCAGGTCGAGCCGCCGCCACGCGGCTGAGGCGTCGGCGTATCGCTCGGTGGCCGTCACCGCGTCACCCTGCCGTGCCGCCAGGCCAGCATCCAGCGTCCCCACGATGGCCTCCACCCAGCGACCACCCAGGCCCGACGATCGGAGGTCGGCGATGGCCCGTGTCAGGCGGGCGGCATCGCCGTTCCAGAGGGCGGCCCGGGCGACGGCCACGCCCCCTTCGCGCACGGCGGTCCGGCCGCCGAACGCGGCCAGACGGGCCATGGCCGCCTCTGCGTCCGCCTGGGCCGCGATCGGCCGACCCTGCGCGATGGCCGCCAGCGAACGTCGGTACAGCAGGGTCGCCGCGGCCAGCTCCTCCCCGCGTGGCGGGATGAGGGCGGCCAGCGCGTCGAAGCGGTCGGTCGCGTCGCGGTCGCCGCGCCACGCCCGGACGAGGGCGACGACGCCGCCGAGGTCGACGCGATCGGTGATCGGCAGCCGTTCGTCGGCGAGCTCGGCCAGCACCTGGAGCGCGTCGTCCCAGTCACCGACCTCGAGCGCCGCCTCCGCCCAGTTGCTGGCGAGTCGGATGGCGAGGTCGCGGAACCCGAAGCGACGGGCCACCGCCAGCCCGGCCGCAGCCGTCGCGTGAGCCGCCCTCGGGTCATCAGCGAGCAGGCCGACGGCGAGCCCGTTGCGCGCCCGCAGCGCCGATACGACCAGTCCGTGATCCTCGGCCACGACGAGCGCGGCCCGCAGCAGGGCGATCCCCTCGGTGGTGCGGCGCTCCTCCAGGAGTGCCGCACCCTTGCCGGCCATGGCATCGGCGGTGAGCTGCACGAGCCCCAGGCGATCGGCCCCGGCAAGCGCCTGGTCAGCCCAGGCGATCGCCTCCGCCATCCGCCCGTTGACCAGGCAGGCGCGCGCGAGCTCGGCCAGCAGCGCCACCACGGCCGGGTCGTCGGCCACCGCGAACCCCCCGTCGACACCTCCGTCACGCAGCTCCTCGACGACTCCGCGCATGGTGGCGATCGCGCCGGGGTCATAGCGGGCGACCTGGATCGAGCCGAGCCGGGCAGCGGTGCGCGCCATCGCCGCCGCCTCGCTGCGCTCGCGATACCAGTCGAGCGCGGCCCGCGCGTACGTCTCCGCCTCCTCCAGCCGCGCGAGCGCATGCGCCGCGGCGGCTGCGTGCTCGCGCAAGCCGGCGACCTGCGCGGGGTCCGTGGCCACCGTGAGCGCCTCCACGAGGAACGCGAGCGCCGTCTCCGGCGCGTGCAGCGCGGAAGCGCGATCGGCCGCCGTCCGCAGCGCAGCGACGGCGCGATCCGCGAGCGCCGGATCACCCCGCCCCCCGCTGCCGGACCGGTAGGCCGCAAGGACGTGGCCGGCGATGACGCCGCTCGCGTCGGGATCGTCGAGCGACTCGTAGTGATCCGCAGCGGCGAGGTGACGGACCCGCCGGTCGCGCAGGGCCAGTGTCCCGTAGGCCACGTCACGCACGAGCCACTCGACGAACCGAAGTCGATCCGGATCGCGCGCCCGTTCATCCCCGACGCGGGCGATCATCTCGCGCCGGATGAGGCGGCCCAGGCCCGGCTCGATCGCTCCGACGGTGGTGGCGCCCACCGCCGCGAGCGCCGCCGGACGGAACGGGTCGTTGAGGACTGCGGCGTCGAGCAGGAGCGCCCGGTCGTCGGGCGCGAGGCCGTCGAGGCGGGCCGCGACCAACGCGTGCAGCGATCCCGGGACCGCCAGCCGATCGAGGGCGCGGCGGGCCTCGTACCCGCCCACGCCGGGGGCGAGATCGCCTCGGTCCACCAGCATGCGCAGGAACTCCGCAGCGTAGAGGGGGACGCCTTCCGCGCGGGCGAGGATACGGTCGGTGAGGTCGGCCGGCAGGCCGGGCGCCAGCCGCAGGAGGAGCTCGGTCATCGCCGACCCGGTCAGCGGTTCGAGGCTGATGCCGACGTACCCGCGGCGACCGACGCCCCAGTCCGGCCGCCGCTCGAGGAGTTCGGGCCGCGCCACCGTGACGACCAGGATCGGCCGCGCTGCGGAACGCTCGATGAGGTAGTCCACGAAATCGAGCGTGCCCGCGTCGGCCCAGTGCAGGTCGTCGAAGACGAGGACGGTGGTGCCCTGGTCGGCGATCCGCTCGAAGAAGGTCCGCCAGGCGGCGAACTGCTCCTCCCGCTCGCCGTCGGTCGGCGGGCCGAGACCGACGAGGGTCGCCAGGAACGGCGCGATCCATCGGCGCTCCGCGTCGTCTGGTACGAAGCGGGCCAGGCAGGCAGCGAGTCGCTGCCGTGCTGCGTCGGGGCGCTCGTCGCCGATGATCCCCGCCCGGGCACGAACCATGGCGGCAAGGGGCCAGAAGGCGAGGCCCTCCCCATAGGCGGGGAAGCTGGCCTGGTGCCACCAGATCCCCTCGACGACGCCGTCGATGTACTTCTCCAGCTCCCAGACCAGGCGGCTCTTGCCTACGCCCGCCTGCCCGAAGATCGAGACCAGCCGCACGGTCCGCTCCTCGCGCACGGCCATGAGGAGCTGTTTGAGGATGGCGAGCGTGCTCTGGCGCCCCACCAGCGGGCCCTCCAGGCGTGGGCTGCGGCCCCGACCGCGCCGGAGGGCCACCACCTCCCGCGCCTCCCACGCCGGAACGGCTTGCGGTTTACCGCGTAGCGTGCGCGCTCCAGCCGGCGTGAAGGCGATCGAATCCCGGGCGATCCGATAGGTCGCCTCGTCCACCAGCACCGCGCCTGATCGCGCGGCCCCCTGGAGCCGTGACGCGGTGTTCACGACATCCCCGGCGACCATCCCCTGGCCGACGGCACCGACGGTCACGGCCGCCTCGCCGGTGACGACCCCACCACGGGCCGCCAGGCTCGGGAGACCAAGCTCCGCACCAAGACCGGCGACCGCCGTCACGAGGTCCAGGGCCGCCCGAACCGCCCGCTCCGCATCGTCCTCGTGCGCCATCGGTGCGCCCCAGACGGCCATGACCGCGTCACCGATGAACTTCTCGAGGGCGCCGCCATACCGCACGATCAGCGTCCGGCACGTCGCGAAGTAGCGGTCCAGGAGTTCGCGGACCTCCTCTGGGTCCCGCCCATCGGCGAGACTGGTGAAGCCGACCAGGTCGACGAACAGGACGGAGACCTGGCGTCGCTCGGCGACGGCGGAGGCCGCCTTGGCGCCTGCTCCCGCCGACAGCGGCTCCCCATCGGCGACGGCGGACGCCGATGGGCCGCGCTGAGGAGCCACCTCGACCCCGCAGGTGCCGCAGAACCGCACGCCGCGAGCGACCGCCGCACCGCACGCCGAGCAGTGGGCCCCGAGCGCGCTGCCGCATGCCGCGCAGTACCGCGAGGACCGCGGATTGTCCGCCCCGCAGACAGCGCACGACGTCGTCATGCGTGCATCATCAGGCCTCTACCGCCTCGCGCGATAGGGTTCTGCCGGAGCTGGCCGGCCCCGTGGGGTCGCCCACGCGACACCTGGGGCGCCGGCGCGGTGGCAGGCCGGGGTTCGCGCGGATGACCGGGCCGTGGTCGCGCACGTGATGGCCGGCCGCGCGTCGGCGACCGAGCATGAGCGCCAGCGATGCGGTCGCGCCACCGGGACCGCCAAGGAGGATGTGATGCTGCCCACCGACCGCCAGCTGCTCGCCCAGTACCACCACGCCGACCG